>JBGQKK010000001.1:0-39457 GCA_041499545.1 Gammaproteobacteria bacterium
GCCAGCGCGAAGAGGCTGCCGAAGTCCTGGAGCGCCTGGAGAAACTCGATGCCGCACTCGGCCGTGAGCTCAGGAAGCAGCTGGAAAGCAAAAGCAGGTAGGGCTGGGCTTCCCTCAGGTGGTTTGTTGCATATGTGTATTATGTCAAATTACGACCGTACCCGGAACAGCCTGAAGAAGTTCGCTGTAGTCGCAGCCGCCAGCGTCTCTAGGGGCACTCCCCGCAAGCGGGCCACTTCCTCCGCGACGTGGCGAACCAGACCGGGGCGGTTCGTCTTGCCCCGGTGCGGCACCGGGGCAAGATAGGGCGAGTCGGTTTCCACCAGCAGCCGATCCAGGGGTACGGTACGCGCGAGCTCTTTGAGCCTCGCCGCGTTCTTGAACGTGACGATTCCGGAAAAGGAGATGTGAAACCCCAGCGACAGGGCCGCCTCCGCCACCTCCTGAGTCTCGGTGAAGCAGTGCATGACCCCCCCTACTTCGGCCGCTTGCTCCTCGCGCATGATCTTGAGCGTGTCCTCGGCGGCGTCGCGCGTATGAATCACCAAGGGCTTGCCGCATTCGCGCGCCGCCCGGATGTGGGCGCGAAAGCGCTCGCGCTGCCATTCCAGGTCGCCCGATAAGCGGTGATAGTCCAACCCGGTCTCACCGACGGCCACCACGCGCGGATGTCGCGCCAGCTCGACCAGGCGCCCGGGATCCACCGACTCGGCCTCGTGGTCCGGATGGACGCCGACGCTCGCGAAGAAGTTGTCGTGGGCTTCCGCCAAGCCGAGAACCTTGTGGAACGCGCCGAGTTCGACGCTGATGCACAGGGCATGCGTCACCCCGTTCACCCGCATCTCCTCGCGCACCTCCTCGAGCTTTCCCTCGAATTCCGGGAAATCCAGGTGGCAATGAGAGTCGACCAGACCCGGGAAAGAGGCGGGAATCACGGCCGCCGCAGCAACTGCTGATACTGGAGCAGGAGGTCTTCGACGAAAAGCCTCGGATTAAGGGGGTGCCGAGCGAGAGAGCGAGCCTTTGCCAGCTGCCGAAGGTAGCCTGCGATGCTTGCAGCCTCGCAGCCGAGCGCGATCTCCCCGAGCGCTTTCTCCTCCCCGACGTGGTACCTGACCTGGCCCGTCGCGCGCGCCAACAACAGGTCGAAGCTCCAGCGCTGTAACCAGCCGACCAGATCCCAGAGGGGGACGCGCTGGACCGTTTCGGCGAGCGCGATCGGGTCGAAGCCGGGCCGGCGGATTCCATCGAGGAAAGCGAGCCGATCGGCTTCGCTTTCCGCGCCTTTCAGTGCGGCAAGGGGCGCCCCGCCTACGGCGGCCAAGGCCGCTTCCGCGTGCTCGACGCCCCGCTCCTTCAGCCAGCGCAGGACTGCCTCGGGGTCCGGAGGCGCCAACGCGAACTTGAGGCAGCGGCTGCGCACGGTGGGGAGCAAGCGATCGGCTTGCGTGGCGACGAGCAGAAATACCGTCGCCGGCGGCGGTTCCTCCAGGCTCTTGAGCAGGGCATTCTGCGTGTTCGCATTCATCGCCTCGGCGGGATAGACGAGGATCACGCGAAGGCCGGCCCGATGGGTACCCACCGCGAGGAAATCGCCCAGCTCGCGAACCTGCTCGATGCGGATCTGGTCGCTGCGCTTCTTCCCCGGCTCGGCGCCCTCCCCCGATGATTCCGGAGCCAAGCTTTCCGGCACGATCAACCGGAAATCAGGATGGTTGCCCAGCGCGAACCAGGTGCAGGCCGGGCAGGACCCGCATGCCCGCGTGTCCGCCTGGGGCTTTTCGCAGAGCAGCGACTGGGCCACAGCCTGCGCAAATTCGAACTCACCCCAGCCCTCCGCGCTTTGCATCAGGATGGCGTGGGAAGGTCGCGCCCGCATCGGGAGCCAGGCTTTCCAGGCCGGTTCTTGCCATGTGAACATGAAGCTTTAACAGATAGTTAAAGTAATGTCTTCAACTTCTTTCTTAACTTCGGCCACCGTTTTTCGGCCGTCGATGACGCGCAGGCGGTGCGGCTCCGCCGCCGCCCGCGCGAGGTATCCGGCCCGGACCCGCTCGAAGTAGCTCCGGTTTTCCGATTCGAAACGGTCGGCGCGGCCTCCCCTGAGGCGCCCGACCGCAACCTCCACCGGCACGTCGAAGACCAGGGTCAGATCCGGCCGGAGCTCGCCATTGACCCAGCGCTCCAGGATCGCGATCCGATCCTTCGGGATCCCCCCGCCCGCCCCTTGATAGGCGTAGGTCGCATCGGTGAAGCGGTCGGAAACCACCCATTGTCCCCTCGCGAGCGCGGGCGCGATCACCTGTGCGATGTGCTCGCGGCGGGCCGCGAACATCAACAGGCACTCGGTATCGATATTCATGGTCTGCGAGAGGAGCAGGGCGCGCAGCTTCTCGCCGAGCGGCGTTCCGCCCGGCTCGCGCGTGAGGACCACATCCCTGCCGCGAGCCCGCAACAGGTCCCCGACGGTGCCCGCATGCGTGCTCTTGCCCGCGCCGTCGATGCCCTCCAGGGTGATGAACTTGCCGCGGCTCATCGGATTGCCCGCCGCCGCGCCGGCAGCTGATACTTGGCGACCGCGCGGTTGTGCTCGATCAGCGTTCGCGAGAACTCGCTGGTTCCGTCGCCGCGAGATACGAAGTAGAGCGCGTCGGTTTTCGCCGGGTGCATGACCGCGGCGATGGACGCGAGTCCCGGCATGGCGATCGGGTGCGGCGGCAGCCCCAGGCGGGTGTAGGTGTTGAAAGGCGTGTCCCGGACGAGGTCCCTCTTGCGCAAATTGCCGTCGAACTGCTTGCCCATCCCATAGATGACGCTCGGATCGGTCTGGAGCTTCATCCTGAGGCGAAGGCGATTGCTGAACACCGCCGCGACCATGGTGCGATCGCTCTCCCGGCCGGTTTCCTTCTCGACGATCGAGGCGAGAATGAGGGCCTCGTAGGGATCGGCGATCGGCAGGCCCGGGTCGCGCTTCACCCAAGCGGCATCGAGCCGGGTTTTCATCGCGCGGCGTGCGCGCGCGAGCACGGCAAGATCGCTCGATCCCTTGGCGAAGACGTAGGTGTCGGGGAAGAACATGCCCTCCGCGACGCTCCCCGGATCTCCCAGCTTCTCCATGATCGCTGCGTCGCTAAGGTTCGCGCTGTCGTGCTTCAGGTCGAGATGAGCCCCCATCGTCTCGCGCATCTGGCGGAAGGTCCAGCCTTCCGGAAAAAGGATCTCCGCCTGGGCGTACTCGCCGCGGGTGATCTTGCGCAGGAGAAGGAACGGTGTCACGCCGGCGGCGACCTGGTAGCTCCCGGCCTTGACGGCGGCGCTCGCGCCGTTCACGCGCGCCAGCAGCACGAATTCCCATTCGGTCAGGGGCAGGCCGGCTTCGATGAGCTGGCGCGTCGCGCTGCGCAGTGAGCTGCCCGGGCGTATCGAAAAATCCACCGTCTCCGAGGCGAGCTCGATCGGCGAAACAGCGATCCAGATCAGCCAGCCGCAGAATCCGAGGATCGCGGCGGCGATCGTCAGGAGCAGCAGTTTCAGCCGGAACAGCATCGAAGGGGTTTGGGGTCTCGCTTGACTACGCTCGTATAATAAACGCTAATGAGCTCGCTTCAGCAAGCAGACCATCAAGTGACGCCGGACGCCGCGGCTCGCGCGGCGAGCCCGGAGGATTTCGTCGCAGTGCTGGATCACCTCGGGGTACTGCGTTTCATCGGAGAAGACGCCGGACGCTTCCTGCAAGGGCAACTGAGCTGCGACGTCGAGAGCGTGAGCGGGCACTCGAGCAGCTACGGAGCCTATTGCAGTCCCAAAGGCCGGATGCTCGCCAATTTCCTGCTGTGGCGCGAGGAAGCGGATTTCCTGATGGCCTTGTCGCGCGAGCTCGTCTCCACCGTGCAGCGCCAGATCTCGAAGTACGTGTTGCGCTCCAAGGTGAAGATAGCCGATGCGTCGGGATCGATCGTGCTGGCGGGCGCGGCCGGCGCCCGCGCCGGCCGCACCCTTGCAGCGATGTTCGGCGAGCTGCCGACGAAGCCCCACGAAGTGCGCACCGTCGCCGCTGTCGGCACCGCCGTGAAGCTGAGCGACGGCCGGCTCTTTCTCGCGTTGACGACTCCGCTCGAAGGTCGTACCGAACTCGCGGATGCGCGCATTTGGCGCTGGCTGGAAATTCGCGCGGGCCTGCCGCTCGTCACCGCCGCCACCCAGGACCAGTTCGTTCCCCAGATGGCGAACCTCGAGCTGATCGGCGGAGTGAGCTTCGAGAAGGGCTGCTACACCGGGCAGGAGGTCGTGGCCCGCGCTCAGCACCTCGGCAAGGTGAAACGCCGGATGTTCCTCGCGAACGTCACAGCTCCCGCGCAGCCCGGAGACGCGCTCTACAGCGACGATCTCGGCGATCAGGCGAGCGGTATGGTGGTCAACGCCGAAGCTTCGCCCGACGGCGGGCACGACCTCCTCGCCGTGGTCCAGGCCGCGAGCCGGGAGCGCTCGACGGTGCATCTCAAGGGACTGGATGGGCCGGCCCTGCGCTTTCTCGCCCTGCCCTACGCGGTGGCGTGAGTTCGAGCTACTACATCTACTACCGCGTGCCTCGGGGCAACGCACAGCAGGCCCGGGCGGCGGTCGAGGCGCTGCAGCGCGAGCTCTCCGAAGCGACCGGTATCGGTGGTCGGCTTCTGCGGCGCAGCGACGACGAGACCACGTGGATGGAGATCTACGAGAGCGTGCCCGACCGCGCCGCCTTCGAGGTGAAGCTCGCCGAGCTGGTGGAACGGCACGGCGTCTTGGCATGGCTCGCCCCCGGCTCGTCGCGCAAGCAAGAAGTCTTCGGCAGCTTCTGACGCCATGTGCCTGATCGCGCTTGCCTGGCGAACGCACCCGGCGTATCGGCTGATCGTCGCCGCCAATCGCGACGAATACTTCGGGCGGGCCTCCGCGCCCGCCGGCTTCTGGGACGACCACCGGGGCGTCCTGGCCGGGCGGGATCTCGAGGCCGGCGGAACCTGGCTCGGCATCACCCTCGAGCGGCGGTTCGCCGCCCTGACCAACTATCGCAATCCGGCGGACAGGAAAGCGGGCGTGCCCTCCCGCGGCGCCCTGGTATCGGATTTCCTCACTGGCAAGTCGTCGCCCTCCGAATATGTGAAGACGGTCGGGCGGCAGGCGATGAGTTACAACGGCTTCAGCCTGCTCGTGGGCGACGCCGACTCGCTGTGGTTCGTCTCCAATCGCGGCGATGGGCCGCTGCGCGTCGAGCCGGGCGTTCACGGCCTGTCGAACCATCTTCTGGACACGCCCTGGCCCAAGGTCGAAAAGGCCAAGGCGCGGCTCGCACAGCAGCTGGACAAGCCCTTCGACGCCAGCGCGGCGTTCGAGCTGCTGAGCGACACCGGGCACGCGCCAAGCGCCGAGCTCCCCAGCACCGGGGTGAGCCTCGAGCTGGAGGAAAGATTGTCGGCGATCCGCATTCTCGCCTCCGGCGGATACGGGACCCGTTGTTCCACCGTGCTGTGCTTCGCGAGCGACGGCCGCGTCGAGTTCCACGAGCGGCGCTATCGCGAAGACGGCGGGACCGACGGAACGGTCAGCTATCGCTTGGCGCTTTTCCGGGGCGCAGCTCGAGCGTCATCTCGACGTGCGGAATCCCCGCCTCGAGGAACGCCCCTCCCCGCTCGTTGAAACCGAAACGGCGGTAGAAGCCCGCAGCCTGAATCTGGGCGTGGAGCATCGCGCGAGCCATTGAACGGGTGCGCGCACGGTCCAGCATTGCGCCGAGCAAGGCCGTCCCCACTCCCTGCCGTCGCCAGTCCTTGAGCACCGCCATGCGCCCGATGCGTCCGTCGGGCAGGAGGCGCGCGGTCCCGATCGGATCGCCCTTAGCGTCGAACGCCACCGCGTGGTCGCTCGGCTCGTCCCATTCGTCCCATTCCAGATCCTTCGGCACGCTCTGCTCTTCGACGAACACTCGCTCGCGCACCGGGCGCGCGAGCGGCAGCGCCTCGCGCCAAGACATGATCCGGATGGTGAACGGCACAGACATGAGCGCTTTATAATCCTACCGATGCAAAGCGCTTGGAAGGACGAGGAGGCGACGCAGTTTCAGGGGGACCTGGGCCTGCGCGTCTACACCTCGCGGCTGCTCGGCCGCGACAAGTCCCTGGTGCTGCACGGCGGCGGCAACACCTCGGTCAAGATCCGCGAAAAGAACCTCTTCGGCGAGGAGGAGACGGTCCTCTACGTCAAGGGCAGCGGCTGGGACCTGGAGACGATCGAGCCGCAGGGCTTCTCGCCGGTGCGGCTCGCGCACGTGCTGCGGCTGGCCGAGCTGCCTTCGCTCTCCGACCCCGAGATGGTCAACCAGCTCGTCACGCACATGCTGAAGGCGTCGGCCCCCGCGCCCTCGATCGAAACGATCCTTCACGGTCTGATGCCTCAAAAGTTCGTGGACCACACGCACGCCGACGCGGTCCTGTCAGTGACCAACACGAAGGACGGAGAAAAGCGCATTCGCGAGATATACGGCAGGCGCTGTGTGGTGATTCCCTATCTCATCCCGGGATTCGATCTCGCTCAGTTCTGCGCGAAGGCATTCCGCGCGCAGGGGACGCCCGACACGGTGGGCATGGTGCTTCTGAATCACGGCATCTTTTCCTTCGGCGAGACCGCGCGCGAGTCCTACGAGCGCATGATCGAGCTCGTGACCCTCGCCGAGAAGTACCTCGAGTCGAGGGGTGCATGGTCGGTGAAACTGAAGCCGCCTGCACCTGGAACCGTGGATGTGGCGTCCCAAGCTCGCCTCAGGCGAGCACTCTCGGACACGGCCGGTACTCCGCTCATCCTCCGGACGACGATGAATGAACGCATGCTGGGCTTCGCCCGGCACCCCGACGTCGGCCGCATTTCGCAGCAGGGCCCCGCGACTCCCGATCACGTCATCCGCACCAAGCGCATACCTATGATCGGGACCGACCTCGCGCGCTACGTCGACGAATACAAGGCGTACTTCGGCAAGCACGCCGCAGAGGCGAAGGAGCCCAAGACCATGCTCGACCCGGCCCCGCGGGTCGTGCTCGATCCCGGCTTCGGCCTCGCCGCCGCCGGCCGTACCGCGAAGGATGCGGCCATCGTGGACGAGATCTACGACCACACCATCGATGTGATCCTGCGCGCCGAGGCGCTCGGCGGATTCCAAGCCCTGCGGTCGAAGGACATTTTCGATGTCGAATACTGGGACCTGGAACAGGCGAAGCTCAAGAAAGGCGGCAAGCCCGCGGCCTTCGCCGGCGAAGTCGTAGTCGTTACCGGCGCCGCGTCCGGTATCGGCAAGGCGGCGGTAAGCGCCTTTCTTTCCCGCGGAGCCGCGGTAGTTGGGCTCGACCTCGACGCGAAGATCGAACCGCTGTACGCGCGACCGGATTTCCTGGGTCTGCGCTGCGACGTCACCGACGAGGCGCAGATCAAAGTCGCCGTCGCCCGTGCGGTCGCCGCTTTCGGCGGAATCGATATGCTGATTCTGAACGCCGGAATGTTCCCTGCGACGCGCAGAATCGCCGATCTGCCCACCGAGGAGTGGCGCAAATCGATGAGCGTGAATCTCGATGCGAACCTGCTGCTGATGCGTACCTGCCACCCTATCCTCAAGCTCGCGCCGCGCGGCGGCCGCGTGGTGGTCATCGGCTCGAAGAACGTGCCGGCGCCCGGGCCGGGCGCGTCGGCCTACTCGGCCTCGAAAGCGGGACTCAACCAGCTCGCGCGCATCGCCGCGCTCGAATGGGGCGCCGACGGCATTCGCATCAACACGCTGCATCCCAACGCGGTGTTCGACACCGGCCTGTGGACCGAAGAGGTGCTCGCGCAGCGGGCGAGGCAATACGGCATGACGGTCGAGGCCTACAAGACCAACAACGTGCTGCGTACCGAGGTCACGAGCCGCGACGTCGCCGAGCTGGCGGCCGAGATGTGCGGACCGCTATTCGCCAAGACCACCGGCGCCCAAGTGCCCGTGGACGGCGGCAATGAACGCGTCATCTGAGGCAAAGTCGGTCGAAACGCTGCGCTGGCGGGACGGCCGCCTCGAGCTGATCGACCAGCGCTTGCTGCCCGAGCGCTTCGAATACCTGAGCTGCACGAGCGCCGCCGAAGTCGCCGCGGCCATCCGCGTTATGGCGGTGCGCGGCGCTCCCGCGATCGGCTGCGCGGCGGCGTTCGGCATCGCGCTCGAAGCGCAGCGGCAAAGGCACCGCGCTCCGGCGCAATTCTCCGAGGCCATGGAAGCCGCGTTCGGAACTCTCGCCGGGAGCCGGCCCACCGCGGTCAACCTGTTCTGGGCGCTCGCTCGCATGCGCGAAGTGCTCGCGGCGCATCGAAACCAACCCGAAACCGCGGCTTCGGAGCTCGCGGCGGCCGCGCTCGCGCTGTTTCGCGCCGATCTCGAGACCAACCGCGCCATCGGGAAGGCCGGCGCGGCGCTCGTCCCCGACGGCGCGCGCGTCCTCACCCATTGCAACACCGGCGCCCTCGCGACCGCGGGACACGGAACGGCGCTCGGCGTGGTGCGCTCGGCGCGCGACGCGGGCAAGCGCATTTCGGTGATCGCCGGCGAAACGCGCCCGTATCTGCAGGGTGCGCGCCTCACCGCCTGGGAGCTGATGCAGGAGGGGATTCCGGTCACGCTCGTCACCGACAGCACCGTGGGTCATCTCATGAGCCGCGGCAAGGTGGACCTGGTGATCGTGGGAGCGGACCGCATCGCGGCGAACGGCGACGTCGCGAACAAGATCGGCACCTACACCGTCGCCGTGCTCGCGGAACGGCATCGCATCCCCTTCTATGTCGCAGCGCCCCTTTCCACCATCGACATCGAAGTCGCCGACGGCGCCTCGATCCCCATCGAGGAGCGCGGCGCGGCGGAAGTCACCGGCTACGGCGGGATGCGCTGGGCGCCCGAAGGAGTGGCAGTCGCCAACCCCGCCTTCGACATTACTCCGGCAGCGCTGGTAAGCGCGCTCTTTACCGAAAAGGGAGTCCTGGCACGGCCGAACGCGGAAAAGATCCGCGGGCTCTTCGCAGCATGAAGGCGGATACGGTGACCGCTCGAGTCCTCGGCGCCGCGTTCCTGCTGCTCCTCTCCGGGTGCGCGAGCCAGTACTTTCGCGACGCCGGGGCGCCTCCTTCGCCGCCGCCCCATTCGCTCGCGCAGCTTCGCCAGCCGGAGTATTGGACCGGAATCGTCTTCAACGGCGCGAAAATCGGCTTTTCGCATACGCGCGTCAGCCCCGCTTCGGGCGGGTTGTACGAGCTGCAGGGGGAAGCGGTTCTCCGCTTCCGGTTTCTCGGTTTCGAGAAGCGCGTGCAGGTGCGCTCGCTCGACACGGTCGACGAGAACGCGAAGCTGGTCCGTTTTGCGTATCACTATCTGCTCGACGAAACCGAGCAGGACCTGAGCGGCGAGGTGCGCGACGGCAGGCTGCGCTACCGGATATCGACGGCAAAGAGGCCTCCGGAGGAGAAGGAGGAAGCGCTGGCCGAGAGCCTCTATCCTTCCGGGGCGCTCGCTCTGCTCCCGGTGCTGGCTGGGCTGCGCGTCGGGAGCAAGTTCCAGTGGCTGGTATTCAACGGCGAGACCCAGGGCGTCGATCGGGCCGAGCAACGCGTCCTGGCTTACGAAAAGAGCGACCTATTCGAAGGCAGCGCCTTCAAGGTTCAGACCGACATGCTCGGCTTGCACACCACCACCTGGATTGACGAGCGAGGCCTGCCGGTCTTCGAGCTGGGATTGAACGGCGTCATCATCTCCGCGCTCGAGGAGGAGCGCGTCGCGAAGGGCTACCTTACGAGCGCGGCGCTCAACAAGGACGACGTGATCGTGAGCTGGAGCCTGATCCAGGCGCCTTTTCCGCTCGCCGACCCGCGCGAGGCCCGCTTCCTGCGTTTTGCCTTGCTCGATCCGGGGCAGCGGGCGCCCCTGTCCGATTCGCGCCAGAGCTGCGCGAGCTCCGCCCGCGATCTGGTGTGCGAAATCGATGCGACACGGCTGGCCGCGGGCGACGGGACCGGCGCGGCGGCGCTCCTGCCGTCTAACACGGTGCAAAGCCGCGATCCGATGATTCGCAAGCTCGCGCAAGAGATCGCCGGGCTGCGGTCCTCGCCGGCCGACAAGATCGACGCGGTCCTGGCCTGGCTCGATCGGAACATCGGCAAGGAAGCGGTCGATACCTTCTCGGCGCTAGACGTGCTGGACGCGAGGCGTGCCGAGTGCCAGGGCCACGCCTATCTCTACGCGGCGCTGATGCGTGCGCTCGGCGTGCCGACTCGCGTGGTCAACGGGCTGGTGTATTCACCGGAACACAAGGGGTTTCTCTACCACACCTGGGCCGAGAGCCTGGTCGAAGGCGGTTGGCGGGCGGTCGACCCGACTTTCAACCAAGCCCAGGCCGACGCGACCCACATCGCGCTGGTGCGAGGCGAGAGCCTGGCCGACCTCACTCCGCTGGTCGAGTGGGTCGGCAGCACGCAGATCAAGGTGCTCGAGGCGCGCTAGCGCCCCGAGCTTGCTTACACCAGCTTGACGTTCTTCAGCGGCAGGCTGCGCACCGGCTTCCCGGTCGCGGCAAAGATCGCGTTCATCACCGAAGGCGCCACCACGCAGATGGTCGGCTCGCCCACCCCGCCCCAGAAGTCGTAGGTCGGCACGAGCACCGTCTCGATCTTCGGCATCTCGGCCAGGCGCAGGATCGGGTAGGTGTCGAAATTGAGCTCTACCATGCGACCCTTCTCGACCGTCATCTCGCCGTAGAAGGTCGCGCTAAGGCCGTAGGCCACCGAGCCCTCCACCTGCGCTGCGACCTGGTCCGGGTTGACGACGTGCCCGCAGTTGATCCCGAGCACCATGCGGTGCACCTTGACCTTGCCCTCCTTGCTCACCGAGACCTCGGCGACCGCGGCCGAGTAGCTGCCGTAGCCCATGAATTGCGCGATGCCGCGGTGCACGCCTGCGGGCAGCGGCTTGCCCCAGCCCGCTTTTTCCGCCACCGCGTTCAGCACGCCAAGGTGCTTGGGATGGTTCTGCATCAGCGCACGGCGAAACTCGAGCGAGTCGGCGCCTGCCGCGCGCGCCACTTCCTCCATGAAGCACTCCAGGTACACGCCGTTCTGGTTCGTGTTGACGCCGCGCCACGGGCCGACCCGCATGTGCGTATTGCGCATCGCATATTCGATCGCGAGGTTCGGCACCGTGTAGCCGAACTGCGCGTCTCCGGGCGCCTGCCACAGTCCCTGGAGCTGCCGGGTGTCCTTGCCTTCCTTGATCGCTCCCGGGTTCAGGTGCGCGTTGATCGACTGGCCGGAGACACGGATGTGCATGCCGACGAGCTTGCCGCTCGAATCGAGGCCGGCTGTGAGCTTGGACTGCGAAATCGGACGGTAGAAATCGTGCGCCTGGTCTTCCTCGCGGCTCCAGATCAGCTTGACCGGCGTACCCGGAAACTGCTTGGCGATGGCGACGGCCTGCCGGGTGTAGTCCTGCGTGCCCCCGCGCCGGCCGAATCCGCCGCCCAGGTCGAGCTTGTGGACCTCGCCGTTCGCGAGCGGCACGCCGGCCTCTTCGCAGGCGGCCGCGAGCGAACCCTCGGCGCTCTGGGTTGCGGTCCACACCTCGACCTTGTCCCCTTTCACCTGGGCCGTGCAGTTCATCGGCTCCATGGTCGCGTGGGACAGGAAGGGCGTGCTGTACACGGCCTCGACCTTCTTTGCGGCGCCAGCGATCGCCTTCTGCGCGTCGCCGATGTTAGTGTCGGCGAAGGCGTCGTTCGCCGTCAGGCCTTCCTTCAGGCGCTCGGCGATGGCGGCGCTCGATTGCGATCCGCCCGCGCCCTCGTTCCAGACGACGGGCAGCGTGTCGAGCGCGGTCTTCGCCCGCCACCAGGTATCGGCGACCACGGCGACCGCGTCGTCGTGCACCCTGACCACGCGCTTCACTCCGGGCAGGTTCGCAAGCTTCGCCTCGTCGTAGCTCGCGAGCTTGCCGCCGTGCACCGGGCACCTCTTGACGGCGGCGAGGAGCATGCCGGGCAGCTTGACGTCGATCGCGTAGACCTTGCTGCCGTTCAGCTTGTCGGCGGTGTCCAGGCGCTTCATCGGCTTGCCGGCGACCTTCCAGTTCTTCGGATCCTTCAGCTTGATGCTCGTCGGGTCGGGCGGGGTCAGCTTGGCCGCGGCGGCGGCGACTTTGCCATAACTGGTCTTGCGGCCCGAAGCTGCGTGGGTGATGACGCCGTCGGATACCGTCAGCTCGCCGACCGGAACCTTCCATTCGTCGGCCGCCGCCTGCAGGAGCATGATGCGCGCCGCTGCGCCGCCGCGGCGCACGTAATCCTGTGACGTGCGGATGCCGCGGCTGCCGCCCGTGGCCATTTCGCCCCAGGCTCGCTTGCGGGCGAGATTCTGTCCGGGGAAGACGTGCTCGGTCGTGACTTTCTTCCAGTCGCACTCGAGCTCTTCGGCGACCAGTTGGGCGAGGCCCGTGAGGGTGCCCTGCCCCATCTCGGAGCGCGCGATGCGGACGACGCAGACGTCGTCGGGCCGGACGACGACCCAGGTATTGATCTCGGTTCCGGAGGCGCCTTGCGCCGCCGCTTCGCCGATGGCGAAGGGAAACGGGATTCCGAGGGCCAGGCCGCCGCCAGCGGCGGCGGAGCCGACGATGAACTTGCGGCGGGAAAGATTCGTGGATTGCGTATTCGTTTTCATGGTCGCCTCCGCCTCAGGCTTTCTTGTTCATGTCGGCGGCTATGTGCACCGCCGCCCGGATGCGTTGATACGTGCCGCAGCGGCAGATGTTGGTCATGGCCGCGTCGATGTCGCCGTCGGTCGGTTGCGGCTTCTTCGCGAGGAGCGCCGCCGCCGCCATGATCTGCCCGGACTGGCAATAGCCGCACTGCGGCACGTCGATCGCCGCCCACGCCTTCTGCACGGGATGTGAGCTGTCGCGCGACAGGCCTTCGATGGTGACGATCGTGTCCGTCGGCTTGATGGAGCCGACCGAGATGGAGCAGGAGCGCACGACCTCGCCGTTCAAGTGCACCGAGCAGGCGCCGCACTGCGCGACGCCGCATCCGTATTTCGTTCCGGTGAGTCCCACCTGCTCGCGGATGACCCACAGGAGAGGCGTGTCGGTCTCCACCTGTACGTCGCGCGTGCTGCCGTTGATATTGAGTTTCGCCACGTTGTTCTCCTCCTATTGTCACCGAGCGAGTGATTCTATACGCCAAGCCCGCAGCGCGTTTGCCCTCCTTCGGCGCGGCGCTCACTTCGAGACCGCGTTGGTTCCAGCTTCGCCCACCGCCAGATACAAGGCCGGCGCGGAGACGACGTTCGCCAGGTTGGCGGATCCCGCCGAGGCCGCGGTCCAGTTCACGCCGTCGTCGCTGAAGACCACGGCTCCGCCCTGCCCCACTGCCAGGAAGCGCGAGCCGCTCGCCCCCCCCGTGGTGACGCTTCGCAGATATTGGCCGCCCGGCAGCGTCATCGCGGTCCAGTTGACAGCGTCGGGGCTGGTGGCGATGACTCCCGCATCACCGACCGCGACATAGTGAATAAGGGCAGGGACGGGGCTGAAGGTAACGCCGCGGAGCGTGCTCGCGGTACCCGAGTCCCGGAGAGTCCAGGTGAGGCCGTCCGCGCTGCTAAGCAGCGTGCCGCCCGTTCCGGTCGCGAAAAAGGTGCCGTTGACAAGGCTCACGCCGTTGAGGTCGTTCGTCGTCAGGGCCGACACATCGCGCGCAGTCCAGTTCGCGAGATCTGCGCTGGTGAAGATCTTGCCGCCGTTGCCGACGGCAACGTAAGTAAGGGTGACCCCGAAAACGAACCCGAAGGCGATACCATTCATGGGTACGCCCGCCGGAACCGGGCTGTTGGAAACCCACGTCAGCCCGTCGGCGCTCGATACGACGGATCCGTCCGTGCCCAGGGCGACAAACTGTCCGTTGAAGAGAACCGAAGCCAAGTTCGCCGCAGGCCCCGTTGGAACCGAGGTGGGCGGTACCCATGCGGTCACGCCTGGCGGATTGGGGTCTGCGCTGGTGTAGTTGTAATCTCCCGCGAAAATCGTCGGTGCGCCCGCCGCCGCATCGCCGACCACCACGAAGCGGCTGCCGCTGAATGCGATCGAGTTCAAGTTCTGCGGCGGGGCACCTAACGCGGTGCCCGACACCCAAGTGTTGCTGTCGCCGGCGAGCCTGGGGGCGGCGAGGATGACCGGCGAGCTGGGCCCCGCCGCGCTGTCGTCGTGGGTCGCGTTCATGACGAACGCGTATTGAGCTCCGTTCAGCAGATTGCCGACTGCGCGAGGCGATACCACGTTGCGGATCGCGATCGCCCCCGGCGCCGCGGCGGTGACGTCGCTGCCGGGCTGGAAGAAGATCCAATAGGTCAGGTCGGGCAGCGTATCCCACTTGAGAAGAACCAGGCCGTCGCCCGGCTCCGCCGTCACATTGCTTGGAGCCTCGCCCGGTGGGTCGGTCTTGAGGTGGCAGCCCGAAAGGGCAAGCAGGGACGCAATGGTGAGAAACAGGAAACGCAATCGGAAAATACCCAGGTTCGAGGCGATGCGCGGAACTATAGTGGAAGCGTGCTGCGCGAAGTGTAACAGAGGGTAAAGGCTGCCGCCGGCGTTCGGTCCGCGTGGCCTACTCCGAGATTCTCACTTCCGTCCCCGCCGCCACCCGGTCGAACAGCTCGACGATGTCGTGATTGCGCATGCGTATGCAGCCGATTGAACCCAGCTTGCCCATGGGCACGGAGTCCGGGCTACCGTGGATGTAGATATACCGTCGCATGGTATCCACCTCTCCGAGCCGGTTCTTCCCGGGCTCGCATCCCGAAAGCCACAATATGCGCGTGAGGATCCAGTCGCGGCCTGGGAAGCGCTCGTTCAACTCCGGCGTCCAGATCTCGCCTGTCGGGCGGCGCCTGACGAAAACCGTGCTCATCGGCTGGCCAGCGCCGATTTTCGCGCGAACGATATGCTCGCCGCGCGGGGTGCAGAAGCTTCCCTCGCGCTCTCCCGCGCCGTTCCGGGACGTGGAAACCGGGTAGCGACGCAGCTCCTTGCCGTCGTCCGCAAGGAGCCGGAGGCTCTGCTCGGGGAGCGAGATCTCAATCCTCGGCATTGGCCTTGCGACGGGCGGCGAAGAATTCCGATAGTTGCTTGCCGGCTTCCGCGGCGAGCACGCCGCTCGTGACCTCGGTGTGGTGGTTGAGCCGGCTCTCGGCGAAGAGGTCGACCACGCTGCCGCAGGCACCGGTCTTGGGATCGGCCGCGCCGTAAACCAGCCGCGTCACGCGCGCGTGCATGATCGCGCCTGCGCACATGGCGCAGGGCTCGAGCGTGACATAGAGCGTGCAGCCGCCGAGCCGGTAGTTCGCGAGCGTGCTTGCCGCTTCGCGAAGCGCGCCGATCTCGGCGTGTGCCGTGGGGTCGTCCGATGAGATCGGCGCATTGTAGCCGCGGCCGATGATTTCGCCGTCCCGAACCACCACCGCCCCGACCGGCACCTCGCCCTGCCCCGCCGCCCGGGCCGCGAGGGCGAGCGCCTCGCGCATCATCGCGGCGTCGATTTCAGCCCTCATTCCCACTCGATGGTCGCCGGCGGCTTGCTCGAGACGTCGTACACCACGCGATTGATGCCGCGCACTTCGTTGATGATGCGGTTGGAGACCCGGGCGAGGAGCTCGTGCGGCAGCGGCGCCCAGTGCGCGGTCATGAAGTCGGTGGTCTGGACCGCCCGCAGGGCGACGACGAACTCGTAGGTGCGACCGTCGCCCATCACGCCGACCGACTTCACGGGGAGAAACACGGCGAACGCCTGGGCGACCTGGTCGTACCACCCCGCCTCCCGCAGCTCGTCGATGAAGATCGCGTCCGCGCGGCGGAGCAGCTCCGCGTACTCGCGCCTGACTTCGCCGAGGATGCGAACACCCAGGCCCGGTCCCGGGAACGGATGCCGGAACACCATCTCGCGCGGCAGGCCGAGCGCGAGGCCCAGCCCGCGCACCTCGTCCTTGAACAGCTCGCGCAGCGGTTCGAGGAGCTTCAGATGCAGCGTCTCCGGCAAACCGCCGACGTTATGGTGCGACTTGATGGTGTGAGCCTTCTTGGTCTTCGCGCCCGCCGATTCGATCACGTCGGGGTAGATCGTGCCTTGGGCGAGCCACTCCACTCTCGGGAATTTCTTCGCCTCGGCCTGGAATACCTCGACGAACTCGCGGCCGATGATCTTGCGCTTCTCCTCGGGATCGGTGACGCCGGCGAGCGCGGCGAGAAAGCGCGCTTGAGCATCGACGAGGTCCACCTTCACGCCGAGATGCCGGGAAAAAGTCCCCATCACCTGGGCGGCCTCGTTCAGGCGCAGCAGCCCGGTATCGACGAACACGCAGCTGAGCTGAGCGCCGATCGCGCGATGGATCAGCGCTGCCGCGACCGCGGAATCCACGCCGCCCGAGAGCCCGAGCAGGACTTCATCGCTGCCGATTTCGCGGCGGATCTTTTCGACCGCTTCCTCCACGTAGTCGGGCATGTTCCAGTCGTTGCCGCAGCCGCAGATCCCGTGCACAAAGCGGCCGAGGATGGCTGCCCCCTGGCGGGTGTGCGTCACCTCCGGATGGAACTGCACCCCGTAGAATCCGCGCGATTCGTCGGCCATGCCGGCAATAGGAGTCGATTCGTTGCTCGCGATGACCTTGAAGCCCGCGGGCAGCGCCGTGACCTTGTCGCCGTGGCTCATCCACACGTCGAGCAGGCCGTGTTTCTCGCCGTTGATCCGGTCCTGGATGCCCTCCAGCAGCTTCGAGTGGCCGCGCGCGCGCACCTCGGCGTAGCCGAATTCGCGCACTCGGGAGTTCTCGACCTGGCCGCCGAGCTGCCCCGCCATGGTTTGCATGCCATAGCAGATGCCCAGCACCGGGACGCCCAACTTGAACACCGTCTCGGGCGCCTTCGGAGTGGCTTCCTCGTATACCGACGCCGGTCCACCGGACAGGATGATGCCGCGCGGCGCGAACTCGCGGACGAAGGTCTCGCTGACGTCGAAGGGATGCAGCTCGCAATAGACCTTCGCCTCCCGGACCCGGCGCGCGATCAATTGCGAGTACTGCGCGCCGAAATCGAGGATGAGGATTCTGTCGTGCACTCGCCCTACTCTGCCTGGTAGTTGGGCGATTCCTTGACGATCTGCACGTCGTGCACGTGGGACTCGCGCATGCCCGCACCGGTGATCTCGACGAACTGCACGCGCGTGCGCATGGCATCGATACTTTCGCAGCCGCAGTACCCCATGCTCGCGCGCACGCCGCCCATGAGCTGCTCGATGACGCTGACGACGGGTCCTTTGTAGGGAACGCGGCCTTCGACGCCTTCAGGCACGAGTTTGTCCGCGTGCACCGAGGAATCCTGGAAATAGCGGTCGGCCGAGCCCTGCTGCATCGCCGAGAGCGAGCCCATGCCGCGGTAGGACTTGTACGAGCGCCCCTGGAACAGCTCGATCTCGCCGGGCGACTCCTCCGTGCCGGCGAAAAGGCTTCCCAGCATCACCGCGTGCGCGCCGGCGGCGATCGCCTTGGCGACGTCGCCCGAGAAGCGCACGCCGCCGTCGGCGATGAGCGGCACGCCCGATTTCTCCAAGGCCGCGGCGACGTTCTGGATCGCGGTGACCTGCGGGATGCCGACGCCCGCGACGATGCGCGTGGTGCAGATCGATCCCGGTCCGATGCCGACCTTCACGCCGTCGGCGCCCTCGTCGACCAGCGCTTTGGCGCCGTCTGCGGTGGCGATGTTGCCGCCGATCACCTCCACCGCGCCGACGTTCTTCTTGATCCAGCGCAGACGTTCGAGCACGCCCTGTGCGTGCCCATGGGCGGTATCGACCACGATGGCGTCCACTCCGGCTTCGACCAGAGCCGCGACCCGCTCTTCGGTGCCCTCGCCGACGCCGACGGCGGCTCCGACGCGCAGCTTGCCGAATTGATCCTTGGCGGCATCGGGATGCTCGCTCGACTTCAGAATGTCCTTGACGGTGATGAGGCCGCGCAGCTCGAAGCCGTCGCGCACGACGAGGACGCGCTCCAGGCGGTGCTTGTGCAGCAGCGCGCGCGCTTCTTCCGGGCTCGCGCCCTCCTTCACGTAGATCAGCCGATCGCGCGGGGTCATGATGGCGCGCACCGGCTGGTCCAGGTTGGTCTCGAAGCGGTAGTCGCGGTTGGTCACCATGCCGACGACCTTGCCCTTCTCCACCACCGGAAATCCCGACACGCGGTACTGCTGCGTGAGCGCGAGCAACTCACGCACGGTGATATCGGGCGACACGGTCACCGGATCGCGCAGCACGCCCGATTCGTAGCGCTTGACCTTGGCGACCTCCGCGGCCTGTTTCGTCGGCGGAAGATTCTTGTGGATGATCCCGATGCCGCCTTCCTGCGCGATGGCGATCGCGAGCCGCGCTTCGGTGACGGTGTCCATCGCCGCCGAAACGAGCGGGATGTTGAGCTGGATCTTGCGCGTGAGGCGAGTCTTCAGGCTGACTTCACGGGGCAGGACACGGGAGTGGGCGGGGACGAGGAGGACGTCGTCAAAGGTGAGAGCCTTCTGAACCAGACGCATGACCACACCCAAAAGAGCGCATTATACGCGGGCCGCAACTCCCGGTAAATCCTGCACTTTTCGGTCCAACGTCGGATTGACGGAGGCGTTGAAACTGGTTATGGTGCGCCTCAGTATTCGAGGGAATTTCCGGTGATTCGCATCGCGCTTTTTGCCGTCTCGATCCTGGGTGCAGCAGCGGCGCAGGCCCAGGTCTACAAATGCCTGGATTCGAACGGCAGGACGGTCTATTTGCAGAATCGCTGTCCTCCCAGCATGAAGCCGGAAGCGATGTCGCGGGGCGGCATCCCGCCGGCTTCGGCGGTCGCTCCTGCCGCGTCCCCCACCGACGCCGGCAAAGCGTCGAAGAGCGACGCGACCCAGGGCGGACCCAAGACGGCGGCGGAGCAGGAGCAGGCCTACCGCAAGCGCCTGCAGGATCAGGCGAAGGCCGCGAAAACCGATGAGCAAAAGACCGCCGAAGCCCAGGCCAAGGAAGCGAACTGTCGCAACGCCCGGCAGCGCCTGACGCAGTATGAGATCGGCGGGCGCATTTCGCAGATCAACGACAAGGGCGAGCGCTACTACATGGAAGACGCCCAGATCGAGACGGCCAAGGCGCAGGCGCGCGCGGACGTCACGCAGTACTGCAACTGAGCTTCAGGCCTTGGCGCCTTTTTTCGCCGCCCGCGCCCGCCTGAGGTCCTTGGGATCGGCCCGCAGCGACCGGTAGATCTCCACCCGGTCGCCGTCGCGCAGCACCGTCCCGGTGGCAACCGCCTGCCCGTAGATTCCGACGCGCCCGGATTCCGGCTTCCGGAATTCCGCGGGCAGATCGCTCGCGGCGAGAGCGTCCCCCACCGTGCTTCCTGCCGGCAGCAGCAGCCGCTGCACCGTTTGTCGTTCGGGCCGGGCCAGCACGACTTCGACCGTGACTCTCGCGGGCTTCATGCGCCGCCGAACTGCTGGTCGGCGCGTCGCGCGAAAGCCTCGACCAGGCTGTTTGCGATCTCGTCGAAAACGGCCCCGACGAGCTTGCCGAGGAGCGCGCTCGCGAACTCGTAGCGCAAATTCAACTCGACTTTGCAGGCCTTTTCCGAGAGCGCGGTAAACCGCCAGCTTCCCTCCAGGCTGCGGAAAGGGCCGGAAACGAGCTTCATGTCGATGCGCTCATTCGGCAGATCGCGGTTTTCGGTGGTGAACTCCTGCTTGAGGCCGCGAAAGTTGATGCGCAGCGTCGCCACCACACGCCCGGGACTGCGCTCCGACACATGGGCCCTGTCGCACCAGGGCAGGAAGCCGGGGTAGGACTCCACCTCCGACACCAGCGAAAACATCTGCTGCGCGCTGTGGCTCACCAGGGCCGAGCGGGAGACGCTGCTCATCGTTGTAGAATCGAAAATTCTATCGGAAGCGGGTCACCGTGACGATCGTCGAAAATCGCAAAGCGCAGCACGACTACTTCATCGAGGAGCGCTACGAGGCCGGGCTCGAGCTGCAGGGATGGGAGGTCAAGGCGATCCGCGCGGGTCGCGCCCAGCTCAAGGAGGCCTATGTGATGGTACGGAACGAGGAGATCTTCCTGATCGGCGCACACATCAGTCCCCTCGCCGCGGCCTCCACCCACGTCCAGGCCGATCCGGTGCGCACGCGAAAGCTCCTCCTCCACGCCGAGGAAATCAGCCGCCTCATCGGCAAGGTCGATCGAGCCGGATACACTCTGGTGCCGCTCGACCTGCATTACGTGCGCGGGCGCGTCAAGATCAACATCGGCCTCGCGAAGGGCAAGAAGCAGCACGACAAGCGCGCCGCCGAAAAAGAGAAGGAGTGGAAGCGCGAGCAGCAGCGGTTGCTGCGCGCGCGGTAAGCGCCGCGTCGAGCACAGTACGCTTTCTAACCCGCTATAACCTTCGCCTTGGCCGGGGTGCCCGTCTCCCGCGCGAGCTGCAGCCAGGTGTCCACCACGGTATCGGGGTTGAGCGACAGGCTCTCGATCCCCTCCTGCACCAGCCACTTGGCGAAGTCGAGGTGGTCCGAGGGGCCCTGCCCGCAGATGCCGACGTACTTTCCCGCCTTGCGGCACGCCTGAATGGCCTGCCGCAGCAGCGCCTTGACGGCGGGATCGCGCTCGTCGAAAGCATCGGCCACCAGTCCTGAGTCGCGATCGAGGCCGAGCGTGAGCTGGGTGAGGTCGTTCGAGCCGATCGAGAAGCCGTCGAAATATTCGAGAAACTGCTCGGCGAGCACGGCGTTGGACGGCACCTCGCACATCATGATGAGCCGCAGGCCGTTCTCCGCGCGCTTCAGCCCGTTCGCCGCGAGCAGCTCGATCACCTCGCGGCACTCCTTCAACGTGCGCACGAAGGGGACCATGATCTCGACGTTCGTCAGGCCGATCTCGTTCCTCACCTTGCACATGGCCTCGCATTCCATCTCGAAGCACTCGCGGAACGACTGGGCGACGTAGCGCGAAGCGCCGCGGAAGCCGAGCATCGGGTTCTCTTCGTCGGGCTCGTACCGGGCGCCGCCGATCAGCTTCTTGTACTCGTTCGACTTGAAGTCGGACAGGCGCACGATCACGGGCTTGGGCCAGAAGGCGGCGGCGATGGTCGCGATGCCTTCGGTGAGCTTTTCCACGAAGAACGCGCGTGGGTTGGCGTAGCCCCTCGCCGCCCGCTCGACCTCGCCCTTCAGCTCGGTCGGCAGGTTCGGATAGTCGATGACCGCCTTGGGATGCACGCCGATCATGTTGTTGATGACGAACTCGAGGCGCGCTAGACCGACCCCCGCGTTCGGCAGCCCCTGGAAGTCGAAGGCGAGGTGCGGGTTGCCGATGTTCATGGTGATCTTCACCGGGCACTCGGGCATCTCGCCGTAGTCGCGCGAGGTCACCTCGAAGTCGAGCTTGCCGCGGTAGATATGCCCGGTGTCGCCCTCCGCGCAGGACACGGTGCACGCCTCGCCGTCCTTGAGTTTGGCGGTGGCGTCGCCGCAGCCAACGACGGCGGGAATGCCGAGCTCGCGCGCGATGATCGCCGCGTGGCAGGTCCGCCCTCCCCGGTTGGTGACGATGGCCGCGGCGCGCTTCATCACCGGCTCCCAGTTGGGGTCGGTCATGTCGGTGACGATGACGTCGCCCGCCTTGATGCGCGCCATCTCGGAGGCGTCCTTGACCACGCGCGCGACGCCGGCGCCGATCTTGTGTCCGATGGCGCGGCCCGTAGCCAGCACCTCGGATTTCTGCCGGAGGAGAAAGCGCTCCTGACCCTCCGCGGACTTGCGGGACTTCACCGTCTCGGGCCGTGCCTGGAGGACGTAGAGCTTTGCGTCCGCGCCGTCCTTGGCCCATTCGATGTCCATCGGCCGTCCATAATGCTCCTCGATCTTCACGGCGGAGCGCGCCAGCTCGATCACGTCCTCGTCGCTCAGGCAGAAGCGGTGGCGGTCGGCCTCAGCGACGTCCACCGTCTTGACCGAGAGCCCGGCCGAGGCTTGATCTGTGAAGATCATCTTCTGCAATTTCGATCCGAGCCCGCGCCGGACCACCGGAAACTTGCCGGCGCGAAGCATGGGCTTGTGGACGTAGAACTCGTCCGGGTTGACCGCGCCCTGCACCACCATCTCCCCGAGGCCCCACGAGGCGGTGATGAAGACGACGTCGCGGAAGCCCGATTCGGTGTCCATGGTGAACATCACGCCGCTTGCGCCCAGGTCGCTGCGCACCATGCGCTGCACGCCCGCGGAGAGCGCCACCGCCTCGTGCGCGTATCCCCGGTGGCGACGGTAGGAAATCGCGCGATCGTTGTACAGCGACGCGAACACCCGCTTTAGCGCGACCATCACGTTGGGCAGCCCGCGGATGTTGAGGAAGGTCTCCTGCTGGCCGGCAAAGGAGGCGTCGGGCAGGTCCTCGGCGGTCGCGCTGGAACGCACGGCGACCGATGCGTTCTCGTCGCTGCCGGTCAGCTCCCGGTACGCCTCTCCGATCGCCGATTCGAGCTGCTTCGGGAATTCGGCGGCCTCGATCCAGCCGCGAATCTCCTTTCCGCAGCGCGCGAGCGCGTCCACGTCATCGGGATCGAGCCCCTTCAGGCGCGCCTCGATGCGTCCGGCGAGCCCGCCTTGACCGAGAAACTCGCGGAAGGCGTCGGCGGTGGTGGCGAAGCCTCCCGGGACCCGGATCCCCGCCTGGGAAAGCCGGGAAATCATCTCGCCGAGCGACGCGTTCTTGCCTCCCACCTGCTCGACTTCGGCCATCCCGAGCCGATCGAAATTCACCACGTATTTGAGCTTAGCCATGCCCTCGTTTCTCATCGGAACTGAGGCCGAAGTTGAAGGATCTTGTTGAAACGGCTATTTTACAGACAGCGTCATTTCGGCGCAGCCGCCTTAGCGCGTCTCAATAACCCTCTTCATGCCCGATCGCCGCCGTACCGTGTTCTTCGTCTCGGACGGCACCGGCATCACGGTCGAGATGCTCGGGCACAGCCTGCTCACGCAGTTCGACGGCGTCGAGTCCAACCACGAGACCATCCCCTTCGTCGACTCGGTCGCCAAGGCCGAGGCCTGCGTGACCCGGATCAACGGCACCCCGCGGCCGGCGAGCTTCCGCCCCGTCGTTTTCACCACGCTCGTGAATCCCGAGATACGAGAGACCGTGCGCAAGGCGGACGCATTCGTGCTGGATTTCTTCGAGATCTTCCTCGACCCGCTGGAAGCGGAGTTCGGCTCGAAATCGACCCACACCGTCGGGCGCTCCCACAGCGCGCGCGACGCGAAGGGCTATACGCACCGCATCGACGCCATCAATTTCGCCCTCGCCCACGACGACGGGGCGTCCTCCCGGGACCTCGACAAGGCGGACGTGATCCTGATCGGGGTGTCGCGCAGCGGCAAGACACCGACCAGCCTGTACCTCTCCCTGCAGTTCGGCATCCGTGCGGCCAACTGCCCGCTGATCCCGGAAGATTTCGACCGCATGAGCCTGCCCAAGGCGCTGGAGGGTTACCGTCACAAGCTCTTCGGCCTGTCGATCGCGCCCGAGCGCCTTCGCGAGATCCGCAACGAGCGCCGGCCCAACAGCAAGTACGCCGAGCTGGAGAACTGCCGCTACGAGGTGCAGCAGGCCGAGAAGCTCATGCAGCGCGAGGGTGTCCGCTGGGCCAACTCCACGACCAAGTCGATCGAGGAGATCGCCACGACCATCATGCAGGAATTCAAGTTGGAGCGACGCGTGTACTGACGCCCCGCTGCCGGATCTGCTCGAAGAGACATATGGCAGCCGCGGCGGCCACATTGAGCGACTCCGCCGAACCCGGCATCGGAATCCGCACCTGCGTCGTCGCCGCGGCTCTCGCCGCCGAGGACAATCCCGCCCCTTCGTTCCCGAACAGCCACGCCACCTCCCCCTTAAGATCGAGATCGTAAAGGGAAGTCTGCGCGCGCGGCGCGGTGGCGATGATCCGGCCGCCGAACGAACGCGAGACTTCCTCCAGATCGACGTCTTCGAAGATCGACAGGAAGAAGTGCGCTCCCATGCCGGCGCGCACGACCTTGGGGGCCCAGGCGAAGACCGATCCGCTGGAGAGAAACACCTGGCGCGTCCCGGCCGCGACGGCGGTGCGCAGTATCGACCCCAGATTCCCGGGGTCCTGGATGTTCTCCAGCAGCAGGCAGCCCGATGCGAGCTTCGGCAAGGGGCCGGCCTCGGGGGTGCGGATGACGGCCGCCACGCGGGCTGCGCTCGCGAGCTGGGAGACCTTGGCGAGGACGTCGTCGGCGAGCACCAGGCGCGAGCGCGCCCGGAAACTCTCGAGCAGAACCTGAATCCCGGGGTCGGCGAAGGCGCTCTCGCTCGCGAGTATCGTCTCAGCCGTGCCGCCGCTCTCCCCGTACGCCCGCACCAGACGCTCGCCTTCGAGCAGCGTTGTGCCGGTCTTGCGGCGCTCCCGCGACGAGCCCGCGAGCTTGACCAGGGCCTTGACCGCGGGGTTGCTTCTCGAGCGGATCGCTTTCACGGCGTGGCGCAGGTGCGAAAACCCGCGAAGATGTCGCCCCGCTCGGGCGTATAAAAATTTCTCCAGCTGGTTGCGATGAGTCGCGCGGGCGTCGCGAAGCTGCCCCCGCGCAGCACTTTGTGAGTTCCGAACCAGGGCTCGGAGTACTCGCGATAAGGATCACACACGAACCCCGGATAAGGCGCGAAGGTGCTGGAGGTCCATTCCCAGACGTTGCCGATCATCTGGCGACACCCGCCGAAGCTGTCGCCCGAGGGAAACCGGTCCACGGGCACTCGGCCGCTGCTGCCCAGGTTGGCGCGGCCGCCTTCGCTCGAATCTCCCCAAGGGTAGCGGCGCCGGCGGTTCTCTCCGGCGAGAGAGGCGGCGACCTCCCATTCGGCTTCGCTGGGCAGGCGCCGGCCGGCGTAGCGGCAGTACGCGCTGGCCTCGTGCCAATCGACATGCATGACCGGAAGATCGGGCAGGAGAGGGATCCACTCGGAAAAACGGCGCTCGAGCCACTGCTTGTCCCGCTGGGCCCAGTAGCGCGGCGCGCTCGCCTCGCCCTTGCATTCCCACCCTTGCGGTGACCACCACTCGCGGCTCCGGTACCCGCCTTCGCGGACGAACGCCAGGAACTCCTCGTTCGTGACCGGCGACCGCGCGATCCGGAAAGGTGCGAGCTCCACCGGGTGCGCCCATTTCTCGTTGTCGAAGTGAAAACCGGAGTTGCGCGACGCGCCGATCATATAGGTCCCGCCGGGCAGCTCCGCGTCGCCCCGTGCCTCCTCGCCCTTCCCTGCGGCGGGCGAGGCTTCACGCCCGAACGGATCGGTGTACGCGAGCGTCTGGCGGGTGTAATGAAACGCCTCGGCGTGCATATCTTCGTGGAAGATCGCCAACTGCACGAAATAGGCGAGCCACGGGTCCTCCGGCTCCCGGTCGAGCCGCGCCAGCACGCCTTCGAGCACCCGCTCCTGGAAATCGAGGGTACGGGACAGCTCGGGCAGCGGCAGGTCCCAGCGCTCGTCGTGGGCGACCTTCGCCGAGTCGTAGAGGGCATCGGACCCTTCGAGCAGGCTGGCCGACAGCGATTCGTCGGGGCGCAGCCTCAGGCACCAGCGCTCCTGGAACCAGGCGACGTGCCCCAGCTCCCACAACACGGGATTGACGATCGTGCACCTGGGGCCGAACAATTGCTGGCCCTGGAGGTCGCCCGTGAGCGCCCGGGTGCGCCGCCTCGCGTCCCGCAACTGGTCCGAGAGCGTTCGAGAATTTTCGTGAAAGGACGCCATGGGCTGGAAAGAATCGAACATTACATGAAAATTGCGCTCATCACGCCGGCGGGACGGCGCTCGCGAAGCGGCAACCGGCACACCGCGATTCGCTGGGCCGAGATGCTGCGCTCCCTTGGACATACGGTCCGGGTCTCGCGCGTCTGGGACGGCTGGGCTGCCGATGCCATGATCGCGCTGCACGCGCGGCGCAGCCATGCCTCCATCGCCGGATTCAGGGAACGCCGTCCCGGCGCGCCGCTGGTCGTCGTCCTCACCGGCACCGACTTGTACCGTGATATCCGCTCGGACAGGGACGCGCAGGCTTCGCTCGACCTCGCCGACCGCCTGGTCGTCCTGCAGGACATGGGCAAGCTCGAGCTCGCGCCGCGGCTACGGACCAAGACGCGGGTGATCTACCAATCGGCCGAGAGCCACGCGAGCTCCTACCGTCGGTCGCGGGGCTTTCGCATCGCGGTGCTCGGCCACCTGCGCGAAGAGAAAGACCCCTTCCGTGCGGCGCTCGCGCTGGCACGTCTGGCCGACCGGCCCGATCTCGAAATCGTGCATTTGGGCGAGGCCCTTTCGCCCGCCATGGCTCGCGAGGCGCAGCGCCTGATGCGGATCGATGCCCGCTACCGGTGGCTGGGAAACGTGGCCCATGGCACTGCGCTCGAGTGGCTCGCCGGGAGCCGCCTCCTCGTCCTCAGCTCGCGCATGGAGGGCGGCGCCAACGTGGTCTGCGAAGCCGCCGCCGCCGGTGTTCCCGTGATCGCGTCCCGGGTTTCGGGCAACGTCGGCATGCTGGGCCGAGCTTATCCCGGCTACTACCGGCTCGGTGACGAGCGCGCGCTCGCACGCCAAATTCGCCGCGCCGCCCTCGATCCGGCGTATTACGCGCGCTTGAAGGCCTTCACCGTCGCGCGCCGCCCGCTGTTTCGTCCCGCAGCGGAACGCCGGGGACTGCGCATGCTCCTGGCCGAGCTCACGCGCCCTCAGCCGCGCTCGAGCAGCTCCCGGACCGGGGCGAAGCTGCGGCGATAGGCCTCGCAGACGCCGTACCGGCGCAAAGCTTTGAGATGCCGCGGGGTCGGGTATCCCTTGTGCTCGTCGAAGCCGTACTGGGGAAAGCGCTCGTGGAGGCGGCGCATTTCCGCGTCTCGCGCGGTTTTCGCCAGGATGGAAGCGGCGGAAATCACCTTAACCGTCGCATCCCCGTCGATCACCGCCCGGGCGGGAATCGCGAGCGCGGGACAATGCGCTCCGTCGAGCAGAACTTCATCGGGTGCGAGGCTCAGCGACTCCACGGCACGCCGCATGGCGAGCAGGCTCGCCTGAAGGATATTCAAGCTGTCGATCTCCTCGACGCTCGCCCATGCCACCGCCCAGGCGAGCGCCCTCTCCTTGATGACCCCGGCGAGCCGCTCGCGACGCCGGGCGCTGAGAAGCTTCGAATCGGCGATGCCGTTCGGCGCGCGCCGCCCGGGAAAAAATACGACGGCCGCCGCGAAGACCGGGCCGGCGAGCGGTCCCCGGCCGGCTTCGTCGACGCCGCAGATCAAGCGGGTCGCAACCACGGGAGAAGCGCCTCGCTCGCTCGCGCCGCGGTGTCTTTGCGCAGGAGAAGGCGTATCCGGTCGAGTCGCTCGGGAAGCTTGCGGTTGACGACCGGGTCGTTGAGCGAGTTCAGCACCGCCTGCGCCAGGTTGTCCGGCGTCGCGTCGCCCTGCAAGATCTCGGGCACGATGAATTCGCCGGCGATGATGTTCGGCAAGCCGGCGTAGGGCACGGTGGCCATTTTCGTCATGAGTCGGGCGGTGAGCTTGGCCATCTTGTATGTGATGACCATGGGCTTGCGGGCGAGCGCCGCTTCTAGCGTTGCCGTTCCGCTTGCCACCAGCGCAACGTCGCACGCGGCAAGCGCCTCGCGCGCGTGCCCGAACAGGACGGTGACCGGCAAGTCCGACGCGCCCGCGTCGTAGATCACCTCTTCGAAGATGGCTCGCGTCTCGCGGCTGATGAGCGGAACCAGAAAGTGCACGGCCGGCTGGCGCGCTGCGATGAGCTTGGCGGTCCGCACGAAGCAAGGCGCCATGTACCTGAGCTCCGATTGCCGGCTGCCCGGGAGCAGCGCGATGATCTTGCGGGTCGCGGGGAGCTTCAGCTGCTCGCGCGCGGCCGCGGTACCGTTGTCCTCGGAGGTCAAATCGGCGAGCGGGTGACCGACGTAGGCGACCGGAATCCCGGCGTCGCGGTAGAGCGGTTCCTCGAAGGGAAACAACACCAGCATCTTGTCGACCGAGGCGGCGATCGACGACATGCGCCCGCCGCGCCATCCCCACAGCGAAGGACTCACATAGTGCACCGTGGGAATGCCCGAGCGCTTCAACGTGCGCTCGAGCGACAGGTTGAAATCCGGCGCATCGACGCCGATGAAGAGCCTGGGCCTGATCTCGAGCAGCCGCCGCTGGAGTTTGCGGCGGATCGCGAGGATCTCGAGGAAGTGCCGGAGAACCTCGACGTAGCCCCGAACCGCGAGCTTCTCCATGGGAAACCACGATTCGAAGCCTTGCGCTTCCATCTTCGGCCCGCCGATGCCCACGAAGCGCAGGCCGGGAACACGCTCACGCAGCGCCGCGACGAGGTGAGCGCCGAGGAAATCCCCCGACGCCTCACCCGCCACCATGCCTACGAGAATGGGATCGCCTTCCACGCGCTCAGCGCACAATGCCCCGCCGCGAACGCTCGAGGAAATCGGCGAGGATCCGCAGCTCCGGCGCCTTTTCCGCCTGCTCGGCAATTTCAACCCTCGCCTCCTCGAGTCCGAGCCCGGACCGATAGAGAGTCTTGTAAGCGCGCTTGATTTCGGCGATTTGTTCCTCACTGAAGCCGCGCCGCTTCAAGCCTTCCGCGTTGATCCCGAAGGGCTTCGCGCTGTTGCCCGCCGCCATGACGTAAGGAGGCAGATCCTGCAAGAGAAGCGTGGCGCCCGCGGTCATGGAATGCGCGCCGATCATGACGAACTGGTGAACGCCCGTCAGCCCGCCCAGGATGGCATAGTCGCCGACATGCACATGACCGGCGATCGAGGCGCCGTTGGCGAAGATCGTGTGGCTTCCCACCTGGCAGTCGTGCGCGACATGGACATAGGCCATCATCCAGTTGTCGTTGCCGATGCGCGTCACGCCCGCATCCTGCGCGGTTCCGCAGTTGAAGGTGCAAAATTCCCGGATGGTATTGCCGTCCCCGATCTCGAGGACAGTCGGCTCGCCCGCGTATTTCTTGTCCTGGGGTTCGCCACCGAGCGCACTGAACGCAAAGATGCGGTTTCGCGCCCCGATGCGCGTCCTTCCTTCGATCACGACGTGCGCCCCGACGGTAGTCCCTTCGCCGATCTCGACGTGCTCGCTGATGACGGAATAGGGGCCGACCGATACACCGGCGGCGAGCTTCGCCGCGGGATGAACGATCGCGCTCGGGTGGATCATGCCGGCCGCAGCGTGCACAGCAGCGTCGCCTCGGCGGCGAGCGCGTCTGCGACGCGCGCTTCGGCAGAAAATTTCATCAGCTCCCGGCCGATGCGATCGGCGGTCACTTCGAGCCGGAGCTGATCGCCGGGGACCACGGGACGCTTGAATCGCGCGCCGTCGATCCCGACGAGATAGTAGATCGACTTGTCGTCCGACTTCTTCTCGGCGGTGCGAAATGCAAGAATCGCGGCGGCCTGCGCAAGCGCCTCGACGACGAGGACCCCCGGCATCACGGGAAGGCGTGGAAAATGCCCCGTGAAAAAAGGCTCGTTGATCGTGACGTTCTTGATCGCGAGGATGCGCTTTCCCGGCTCGCATTCGATGATCCGGTCCACCAGAAGCATGGGATAGCGGTGCGGCAAGGTTTCCAGGATCGCGCGGATGTCCATCGTCATCGTTCTACCTCTTTCTCTTTCTTGTTTGCGGCTTTGAACGTCCTTCCAGCTCGCGTACCCGCTTCGAGAGCCGGTCGAGGCTCCGCAGGTGCGCGATCGTCTTGGCCCATTCCCGGCCGGGCTCGGCCGGCAGCACGGCAGTATACGTGCCCGCGCTCCTGATCGATTTCGTCACGAAGGTCGTCGCGGTAATCGACACATGGTCGGCGATGTCGATGTGGCCCATGATGCGCGCCGCCCCGCCGATGGCGCAGTGCTTGCCGATACGGGTGCTGCCCGCCACGCCTACGCAGGCGGCCATGACGGTGTGCGCACCGACGCGAACGTTGTGGCCGATCTGGATTTGGTTGTCGAGCTTGACGCCGTCTTCGATCACGGTGTCGTCCAGCGCGCCTCGGTCGATCGTGGTGTTCGCCCCGATCTCCACGTCGTCGCCGATGACGACGCGGCCGGTCTGGGGAATCTTGATCCACTTTCCGGCCTCGGGCGCGATGCCGAAGCCGTCGGCGCCGATCACAGCCCCCGCGTGGATCAGCACGCGCCTGCCGATGACACTGCGCGGATAGATCGTGACCGAAGGGCCCAGGCGTCCATCCTCTCCGATCTGGGCGTCTTCCCCGATCGTACAGCCCGGACCGAGCACGACGCGCTCCCCGAGGCGGGCGCCGCGGCCGACATGGCAGAAAGGTCCCACCGTGGCCGATGCCGCGATCTCCGCCCCCGCTTCGACCGCCGCCTGCGGATGAATGCCCGGAGCGGGTCGCCCTTCCGGGTTCAGCAGCTGCGCCGCCCGCGCGTAGTAGAGGTAGGGGTCGTCGCACAGTATCCTCGGCAGATTCGTGGCTCCCCGCTGCCCTCTCGCGAGAATCACCGCCGCAGCGCGCGTGTCGCGCAGTTGATGAAGGTACTTCGCATTCGAGACGAAGGACAAGTCCCCCGGCCCGGCGCTTTCGAGGGTTGCAATGCGGCGAATTTGCGCGTTGGGATCGCCTATCAGCTCCCCGCCCAGCTGCGACACGATTTCGCCGAGCCGGTGGATGCGTGAGGTGGATTGCGTCACGAGTGATCTGAATCCCTATCGCAGTCGGGCCGCCGCCCGCGGACTTACTTGTCGCCCGGGCGTGGTTCGCTCAACGCCTTGATGACCTTGTCGGTGATGTCGATGCGATTGCTCGCCCAGACGACCTGGTCGTTCTGAAGCACCAAGTCGAGCTTCTCGGCCTCGGCGACCAGTTTCACGGCGCGGTTGGCGCGCTCGATGACGTTCTCGAACGCCTTCTTGCGCTCCTGGGCCAGTTCTTCGTTGAAATCCCTCTGCTTTCTCTGAAACTCCCGGTTGGCGTCGCCGAACTCGCGCTCTCGCTTCAGGCGGTCGGATTCCGGCATGGTGACGGCGTTCCTCTCGAGATTTTCCTGCATCTTCTTCAACTGCTCGGCCTGCTTGGACAGATCCTGGGCGCGCGGGGAGAATTCCTGCTCCAGCTTCGTCTGCGCGAGCCGGGCGGCAGGTGCTTCGCGCAGGATCCGCTCCAGGCTGACGAAGCCGATGCTCGTCTGCGCGAGCGCCGACGGGGCCGCCGCCAGGAGCGCTAAGAAAGTCCAGCCGGCCAGCGAGCGCGGCGCAATATGTGCCATCGACCCTGTCATAAAATGGGGATTATACCGGGCCGTCAGAAGACGGTACCAAGCGTAAACTGGAAAACCTGCAGCGAGTCTCCATCTCTCTCGTTGAACGGCCTCGCGATGCTCAACTTCAGCGGCCCGATGGGCGAATTCCACGCAAAGCTCATCCCCCACGCAGCGCGCATTTCCGACAGAGCCACCTTCTGGTTCGCGGCGTACACCTGGCCTGCATCGACGAAGACGCCGAGCCGCATCGAGCGGTCGTTGGTGTTCCCCGGCACCGGAAACAGCAGCTCGGTGGTCGCGTTGACCTTCCGGGTGCCCCCGAGGAAAGTGCCGTCGATGTCGCGCGGCCCCAGGGACGCGGTCCGGAATCCGCGCACGCTGCCGATCCCCCCCGAGTAATAGTTCTTGAAAAAGGGCAAGGGTTTTGAGCCGAAGCCGTCGGCCGCGTCCAACTCCCCGGTCATCACCAGGGTGAGATTGCGCGACGCGGGGTAGAAGTATTGATGGGTGTAGGTTGCCTTCCAGTACTCGAGGTCCGCGGGCGGCAGCCCCAGCTCGAGGTTCGCGCGCTGGAGGTGGCCTCGGGTCGGCCAGATCACGCTGTCCCGCGTATCGCGGACCCAGCCCGAGGTGTCGATCAGCGTCGTGTACCGGCTGCCGAACTGGTTTTCAAAGGCGAGATAACGCTGCGGGCTATTGTCGTCGAGAGTCAGCTTGACGTACTCGACTCCGAGACCGAAGAACAGGGTGTCGTATTCCGTGAACGGCACCCCGAAGCGCACCGCCGTTCCGAGCGTGCTGGTTCTGTAGTTTCCGACCCCCAGCGAGGCGGAATTCACGTCGCGCCGATACACGTCGAAGCCACGGCTGACGCCGTCGACCGTGTAATAGGGATCGGTGAAGGAAAACGAGGCGACCTTGTTGACCGTTCCCGCGGCAATCTGGAAGCCCACGGTGTTGCCGGTGCCGAAGAAGTTGGCCTGCTGCACCGAGGCCTGGAGAATCAGCCGGTCCACGCTGGAGAACCCCACACCCAGCAGGATCGCGCCGGTCGGCTTCTCCTTCACGCGAACGGTGACGTCCACCTGATCGGTCGTGCCCGGAACGGCCGGCGTCTCGACTTCGACTTCGGAGAAGTAGCCCGTCTTGTCGATCCGCTGCTTGGAGAGCTGCAGCTTCTGGCTGTCGAAGAAGCTCCCCTCGAGCTGCCGCATCTCGCGGCGCACGACCTCGTCGCGCGTGCGCGAATTGCCGACCACATTGATGCGACGGACGTATACGCGCCTCCCGGGATCGACCAGGAAAGTGAACCTGACGGTGCGCTTTTCCTTGTCGATGTCGGGATTCGCATTGACGTTGGCGAAAGCGTAGCCTTCCCTGCCCAGCCTGTCGCTGATCGCCTTGGTCGAATCGGTGAGCTTTTCCCTCGAGAAGATCTCTCCGGGTTTGACCGCCACCAGAGGAAGCAGCTCGGACTCGGGAACGATCAGATCCCCCCCGAACTTCACGTCCGTCACCTGGTATCGCTCGCCTTCGGTGACGTTGACCGTGATATAGATTTCGCGGCGATCGGGCGTGATGGAAACCTGGGTCGAATCGATGCTGAACTCGATGTAGCCGTTGTTCAGGTAGTACGAGCGCATCGATTCGAGGTCGCCCTGCAATTTCTGCCGGGAGTACTGATCGCTCTTCGAGAAAAACGAGAATGGGCCCGGCGTGCGCAGCTGCATCACTCCGAGCAGCTCGTCCTCCGGAAACGCCTTGTTGCCCACGATGTTGATTCTCTTGATCTTCGCCGTTTCGCCTTCGATGATGTTGAAGTTGATAGCGACGCGGTTGCGCTCGAGCGGCGTCACGGTTGTCGTGATCTCCACGCCGTATAAGGCCCGGGTCAGATACTGGCGCTTCAGCTCCTGTTCCGCCTGATCGAGAAGCGCGCGATCGAAGATGCGCCCTTCCTGGAACCCGACATCGCGCAATCCCTGCTTGACCTTGTCCTTTTCGAACTCCTTCATGCCGGCGAAATCGATCGACGCGATCGCGGGCCGCTCCTGGAGGCTCACGATCAGCACGTTTCCCTGCACTTCCAAGCGGACGTCCCGGAAGAACCCGGTCGCGAACAGCGCACGAATCGCCGCCGAGCCTTTTTCGTCGGTCATCCTGTCCCCGACCTTGATCGGCAGGTAGTTGAATACCGTGCCGGCCTCGATCCGCTGTATGCCTTCGACCCGGATATCCTTCACCACGAAGGGTTCGAACGCCCACGCCGACTCGGCGAGCGCAAGCAAGAGAATCGCCGCCCGCAACGCGTTTTCCACTTAGGGAGGATTACCCCGTCAACAGACGGTTGAAGTCGTTGTAGATAGCGAACGCCATCAGGAACAGAAGCAAGGTCAGACCCAGCCGCTGGCCCAGCTCCATCGCTCGCTCGGAAACCGGGCTACCCTTGAAAATCTCGACGACATAATACAGTAAGTGTCCGCCGTCCAATAACGGAATCGGAAGCAGATTCAACACGCCGAGGCTGATACTGATGAGCGCGAGAAAAGCCACGTACGCGCCGATGCCGAGCTGCGCGGACTGGCCGGCGTAGTCGGCGATCGTCACCGGGCCGCTCAGGTTCTTCCACGAGACCTGGCCGATCACCATCTTGCCCAGCATCTTCAGGCTGAATGCCGACGTTTCCCAGGTCCGCTCGATCGCGAGGCCGAATGCTTCGACCGGAGCGTATCGAACGAGCGTCACCAGGTTCTTCATCGCCTCCGGGTCGAGCCGCGGAGCGGCGCCGATCCGGCCGATGCGCTCTCCGTTCTGCTGTATCGCTTCCGGTCTGAGTCCGATCTCGATCGCGTCCCCGCCGCGCCGGATGCCGAACCGCATCGTCTCGCCGGGCCGACGCCTCACGGCCCTCACGACATCCTCCCAGACCTCGACTGCGCCGCCGTCGATCGAGACGATCCGGTCGCCGGATCGCAGCCCGCCCCGCTCGGCGACTCCTCCGGCCACCAGCTGGCCGACGACCGGCGCGACATCGGGCCGATCGAGCCTCAGTCCCAGACGCGCGAGCGGATCGCCATCGAAGCCCTCGAGGTCGAAGCGGGTGAGGTCCAGCGCGCGCCAGGTGAGCCGCTGCTTCGCGTCGATCACCTCGAGCCGCGCAGGTTGCTTCTCGACGGCAAGCTGCAGCAGCCGCCAGCGGACCTGCTGCCAGCTCGCCATCGGCTCATCGTTTATCTTCAGTATCGTCTCGCCCCGCACCAGTCCGGCCGCCTCGGCGACGGATCCGCGCTCCGGCGTGCCGACGATGGGTTTCGCCTCCTGTACGCCGGCGACGAAAAGCATCCAGTAGAAGGCGATCGCGAGCAGGAAATTCGCCGCCGGCCCGGCGGCGACGATCGCGATTCGCCGCCACACGCTCTGGCGGTTGAAAGCCCGGTGAGCTTCTTCGGGGGCGACCGGACCCTCACGCTCGTCGAGCATCTTCACGTAGCCGCCGAGCGGCAATACCGCGACCACCCATTCGGTTCGATCGCGGCCGCGGTGGACCCGCCACAAGGCCTTCCCGAAACCGATCGAGAAGCGCAGCACCTTGACACCGAATAGGCGCGCGACAAAGTAGTGGCCGAGCTCATGGAACACGATGAGCACGCCCAGCGCGACGACGAAAGCGACGATGGTGAAGACGATATTCACGCGGCGTTGGAATTGAATCGGGCGACGATCTGGCCCGCGCGCATGCGCGCCCTCGCGTCGGCTGCAAGGACCTCCTCGAGCGTGTGGAGCGAGCCCGAGGCCATTGCGTTCAGGGTTTCCTCGATCACCGCGGTGATTTGCAGGAAAGGCAGTCTCCCCTCGAGGAACGCCGCGACCGCGACTTCGTTGGCTGCGTTGAGCGTCGCCGGCGCGGCACCGCCGCTCTCCAGCGCCGAATAGGCCAGACCCAGCGCCGGAAACCGGTCGAAATCGGGCTGCTCGAAACCGAGCGAGCCGATGCGGGCGAGGTCGAGCGGAGGGACGCCGGCGTCGATGCGTTCGGGATAGGCGAGCGCCTGGGCGATCGGCGTTCGCATGTCCGGATGCCCCAGCTGCGCGATCACCGACCCGTCGGCGTATTCCACCATCGAGTGCACCACGCTCTGCGGATGGACGACGACCTGGATCTGCTCGGGTCTGGCGCCGAACAGCCAGTGGGCTTCGATGATCTCCAAACCCTTGTTCATCATCGTGGCCGAGTCGACGGAGATCTTGCGTCCCATCACCCAATTCGGATGCGCGCAGGCCTCGTCGGGCGTCACGCGATGAAGCTCGTTGCGCGCGCGCCCCCGGAACGGTCCGCCCGAGCCGGTCAGCAGAATCCTGCGGATGCCCTTCCCGGCGAGCTCGCCGGCCGCGAACGGCGGCAGGCACTGGAAGATCGCATTGTGCTCGCTGTCGATCGGCAGCAGCATCGCATGGTTCGAGCGCACGACGTCCATGAACACCGGACCCGCCACGACGAGCGCCTCCTTGTTCGCAAGCAACAGCTTCTTGCCCGCCTTGGCCGCCGCGAGGGTGGCGCGCAGCCCGGCCGCTCCCACGATCGCCGCCATGACGCAGTCCACTTCGGGCAGGGAGGCGACCTCGACCAGGCCTTCCTCGCCGGTGAGAATCCTGCAATTTGCTCCGACGGCGGCGAGCCGCTCGCGCAGACGCGGCGTTCGGGCGCCGTCCGCCACGCAGACATAGTCGGGACGGTGGCGCCGGCACAGATCGGCAAGCTCGTCGACCTTGCGGTTCGCGGTCAATGCGGTGACGCGAAAGCGATCCGGGTGCCGGGCGATCACATCCAGCGTGCTCGCCCCGATCGACCCGGTCGCGCCGAGTATTGCGATGTTCTGAAGCGTGCTCATCTCATGAACGCAAGCACCGCGAGCGGCAGCATGGCCACGGGCGCGTCGATGCGGTCGAGCACTCCGCCGTGCCCCGGGAGCAGCGTGCCGCTGTCTTTCACTCCCGCCTGGCGTTTTATCAGAGATTCGAACAGATCGCCAATGATTCCCACGACCGCCAGGCCCACCACGACCGGGAGGAACCATGCCGATGCCGCGAGGGCGCCGCCGACCTGCGGATTCCCTGGCGCGACCGCGCCCGCCCACACGAGCGCGTAGAGCGCGACCGCGACGAGGGCTCCGGCGACCCCTTCCCAGGTCTTCCCCGGGCTGATCGAGGGAGCGAGTTTGCGCTTCCCGAATCGCCGGCCGACGAAATACGCGGCCGAGTCCGAAATCCAGACCGTGCCCATGACCGCGAGCAGCAGGGCCGGGGCCCCGCTTCGAAGATCCACAAGCGCCGCGCCAGCGGGTACCAGAATAAGAACGCCGACCACGAGCAGCACGGCTTGGTTGTCGAGGCGTTGCCCACGCAGGATCCAGAGCGGTGCTACCAGGATCCAGAACACGCCGGACGCCCAATAGACCCAGGCCGGCGCGTTCGCTTCCCAACCGTAGACGTAGCGCGGCGACACGAACAACAGGACCAGAAACGCCGTGTAGAAGAAACAGCCGGCCGACGCGAGCCTCGCCAATGCGGCCCATTCCCAGACGGCGATCCCGAGCAAGACGGCGCAAAAGATGACCCACCCCGGCTGCGGAAGAAAAAAAAGCGCAGAGCCAAACACCGCGAGCATGGCCGCGGCGGTCAGCGCGCGCGTCTTGAGCATGGAAGCGCGCGCGCCCCTGCCCGTGCGGCGGGGAACGCTACGCGATCCTCCGGCGGTGCTCACGCCTGGCCTTGTCGAGCTGCTCGCTAGTGCGTCCGAAGCGCCGCTCGCGCTGCTGATACCAGGTGATGGCCGCATCGAGCTGCTCGGCGTCGAAATCCGGCCACAGCGTCGGCGTAAAGTAGAGCTCGGTGTACGCGAGCTGCCACAGCAGGAAATTGCTGATGCGCTGCTCGCCGCCCGTGCGGATGAACAAGTCGGGCTCGGGGGCGTAGTTGAGCGCGAGATGCGGCGCGAGCTGCTCCTCGGTATAGCCCTCGGCGGGAAGCGGCACGCTCCTCACCAGCTTGCCCAGCGCCTGCATCAGGTCCCAGCGCCCGCCGTAGTTGGCGGCGATGGTCAGCGTGAGACCGTCGTTCTGCGCCGTCAGATCTTCGGCGCGGTGCGCGAGCTCGGCCACTCGGGCGCCGAACGGAGCGATGTCGCCGATGACCTTGAGCCGCACCCGGTTGCGGTGCAGGCGCTCGGCTTCCTGTTCGAGCGCCACCACGAACAGTTGCCGCAGCGTCGAAACCTCCTCCGCGGGGCGGCGCCAGTTCTCGGAGCTGAAGGCGAACAAGGTCAGGTATTCGATGCCGCGTTCGGCGCAGGACTGGACGATCCGGCGCACGGCCTCGACGCCCTGCTTGTGACCCGCGACGCGGGGCAGGTATCGCTTCTTGGCCCAGCGACCGTTACCGTCCAGGATGACGGCGATGTGCCTGGGCAAGCCCTTGGGCGACGGGATCTCGCGGGTCGAGCTGCTGAAGGAATTCATGTCTACGCTTCCTTGGGTCAAACGGCGATCAGCTCGGCCTCTTTCGCCGCGATCATCTTGTCGATGTCGGCGATATTTCTGTCGGTGAGCTTCTGGATATCGTCCTGGGCGCGCCGTTCCTGATCTTCCGACGCCGCCTTGCTCTTCAGCAGTTCCTTGAGCGCGTGGTTGGCGTCGCGGCGAAGGTTGCGCACCGCGACCTTGGCATTCTCGCCCTCGTGCTTGATCACCTTGACGAGGTCGCGCCGGCGTTCTTCGGTGAGCACCGGCATGGGTACCCGGACCATGTCCCCGTGAGAAGCGGGATTCAGGCCGAGATCGGAGTCGCGGATGGCTTTCTCGATGGCGGCGAGCATCTTCTTCTCCCAGGGAGATACTCCCAGGGTGCGGGCGTCGAGCAGGCTCACGTTGGCCACCTTCGAGATCGGCGTCTGGGTGCCGTAGTAGTCCACGGAAACATGGTCGAGCAGGCCCGTGTGCGCACGCCCGGTGCGGACTTTCCCGAGATCGGTTTTCAGTGCCTCGAGCGACTTGTGCATTCTCTGCTCGGCGTTCTTCTTGACCTCTGCCAGCTTATCCATGGCTTTTCCTGTCCTCGCGGATTCAGGCGTTCACGTATACCAGCGTGCCTTCATTCTCGCCGGTGACGACGCGCTTCATCGCGCCCGCCTTGAGAATGCTGAAAACCGTGATCGGGAGCTTCTGGTCGCGGCACAAGGCGAACGCCGTCGCGTCCATCACCTTGAGATTCTTGCCTATGGCCTCGTCGAAGCTCAGCTTGTCGTAGCGTTTCGCGTCCGGATTCAGCTTGGGATCCGCGGTGTACACGCCGTCGACCTTGGTCGCCTTCAAGACCATCTCCGCCCCGATCTCCGTTCCGCGCAGCGCTGCCGCCGTGTCCGTCGTGAAGAACGGATTGCCCGTCCCGGCCGCGAAGATGACTATCTTTCCTTCTTCGAGGTAGCGGATCGCCTTGTTGCGGATGTAGGGCTCTACGACCTGCTCGATATTGAGCGCCGACTGCACGCGTGCGTTCAGGCCCGCCTGCTTCATCGCATCCTGCAGCGCGAGGGCGTTCATGATGGTCGCGAGCATGCCGATATAGTCCGCCGTCGCTCGGTCCATTCCCGCTGCGCCCGGCGCCACACCGCGGAAAATGTTGCCGCCGCCGATCACCACCGCGATCTCCAGGCCGAGCGCCGCGACCTGCGCGATCTCGCCGACGATGCGCGAGAGGGTCTCGCGGTTGATCCCATAGGAGTCCTCCCCCATCAGGGCTTCGCCGCTCAGCTTGAGCAATACCCGCTTGTATCGCGCGGCCGCGGCCATCTCAGGCTGCTTCTTCGGATTCGTCTTCATCCTTCTTGGCCTTGCTCACCTGCGCCATTACCTCGGCGGCAAAATCGCCCGACTTCTTCTCGATGCCTTCGCCCACCACGTAGAGCACGAAGCGCGAAACGGACGCCCTGTTTGCCTTCAAAAGGGCC
>JBGQKK010000002.1:0-37752 GCA_041499545.1 Gammaproteobacteria bacterium
CCGCACGCGCAGCAGCGCTTCGTCGCGATCGAGCCAGATTTCGACCGGCCCCAGAGCGGAGCTGCCATGCGTCGACGTGGCGGTCATCGGGTCCCCTTTCCCGGCTGGATGCGCTCGGTGAGCGCGTCCGACCAGCCCTCGCCCCGCGCGATCGCCTGACGCAGCGCGACGAAATCCACCTCGCGGTCATCCTTCGTGCCTTCGTTGAAGGCGCGGAAGCCGGCGCGGCCCTCGGTCATCATGTTGAGGGCGAGCCAGGCACGGTGGTTCTCCTTGTTGCGGTTCCAGGCCTCGAGCTTGGGCTTGCGCAGCTCCTCGATGGTCTTGGTGGTGCAATCGGGGAAGGTGAGCAGCAGCTTGGCGCACATTTCCTCGACCTTGGCGTCGAGCAGCGCGAGGTCCACCGTGCCCCTCGCCATGAGCGCCTTGCCTTCCCTGGCGGCGTCGCCGGTCTTGAAATCGCCGTAGACGACGCGGCCGAACTCGTCGGAAAACCGCTGCGTTTCGACCAGGGGATTGGCGACGAACTTGCCCTCCAGCTTGAGGGCGGGGGCGATGTCGGCGAGCAGCCCCCAGTGGTAGGCCTTATGCGCCGAAAAGGGCTCGCACATCACGCAGGCGACCATGGCGCGGTCGGCGCCGATCACGGGGGGCAGAAAGTCGGTCGCTCCGCCGATCGGGGCCGATCCGTGCTTCGGACCCGCCTGGCCGAAGCGGGCGAGATCCTGCGCGACCGAGAAGTCGCAGGCCATCCCCAGCTCCTGGCCTCCGCCGATGCGCATGCCGTTCACGCGGCAGATCACCGGTTTGTCGCAGGACAGGATGGCGGAAACCATGTCGTTGAATAGGCGCATGTATTGGCGGTATTCCTGCGGCCGGCCGGCGTAGTACTCCGCGTATTCCTTGGTATTGCCGCCGGTGCAGAACGCCTTGTCGCCGACCCCGGTGAACACGACGCAATTGACGTCGCGCGAGTTCGAAGCCGCCCGGAAAGCCAGGATCAGCGCCTTGGCCATCTCGGTGGTGTAGGAGTTGAACTGGGCCGGATTGTCGAGCCAGATCCAGGCGTTATGCAGGCCCGCCGCGGGCTTGCCGTCGGGGCTGCGCGCGGGGCGCTTCTCGTAGCGCAGGCCGGCGGCGACTCGGCCTTCGGCGAGGTCGTGGCTCTTGAGAACGACGGCTGGAGCGTCCATCGACTCCTCCTTTTAGCGGGCGCGGACGCTTGACGGGGGCATTCGCGCGGCTATAATGGTATTAACGTACCATTTTACGATTGCAGCTGTCAAACGTGTTTTGGATTGTGTGCCGTTTGCGGCGGCGGAATTTGCGCTAGATCAAATTCCCTCGGTTCCCCGACCCTAAAATCCGGGGACGCAGGAATCCGAGAAATCGGGAATCGGAGAAAACGGATGCACGAAAGAGCAGGTGTAACTAGCCTTTCGATCGCGCTGACAGGGAGCGGCGGGGCCGGGGTCATGACCGCCGGCAGCATGCTGCTCGAGGCCGCCGCGCAGGCCGGCTGGTACGGCCTGATGGTGCGCTCCAGCGGGCCCCAGATCCGCGGCGGCGAGGCGGCCGCGCTCCTGCGGCTGGCCGCCCGGCCGGTCGATTGCCTGGACGACCGCTTCGACCTGGTGATCGCCGTGGACTGGCAGAATCTGCACCGGTTCGCGGACGAGATTCCCCTGGATGCGGAGAGCCTGATGATCGGGGACCCGGATCAGGGGGACCCGCCGGAGGCGTTCACCCAGCGCGGCACGCGCCTGGCGCAGGTGGCCTTCAAGCGCATGGCGAAGGCCATCCCGGGAAGCTGGCCCAACATGATCGTGCTCGGGCTCGCCGGCGCGCTCGCCGGCCTTCCCGCGGAAACGCTCAAGGCGGTGGTGCGCAAATCCTACAAGAAGGGCGACGAGGGACTCGCCGCCAGCTTCGCCGCGGTCGAAGCGGGTGTCGCCGCCGCGGCGAACCTCCCGCCCGCTCCGCGCCTTGCCTCGCCGGCGCGCGCTGCGAAGCCTCGCTGGCTCCTCACCGGCAACGAAGCCGCGGGATGCGGCGCCGTTCGCGGCGGGGTGCGCTTCGTCGCGGCGTATCCGATCACGCCGGCGACCGAAATACTGGAATGGCTCGCCCCGGCGCTCGCCGATGTCGGCGGCGCCCTGGTGCAGGCCGAGGACGAGCTCGCTTCGATCAACATGGCCATCGGCGCCTCGTTCGGCGGCGTGCCCTCGCTCACCGCGACGGCCGGGCCCGGGCTGTCGCTCATGACCGAGGCCCTGGGTCTCGCGGTCGCGGCCGAAGTGCCCGTGGTCGTGGTCGACGTGATGCGCGGCGGTCCCTCGACGGGGATTCCCGCGAAGAGCGAGCAGAGCGACGTCAACATCGCGGTGAACGGGCTGCACGGCGACGCGCCCCGGATCGTCGTGGCGCCCAACTCCATCGCCGACTGCCTTGCGGCGACGCAATGGGCGGTGCACCTGTCGGAGACGCTGCAGGCGCCGGCGATCGTTCTCTCCGATCAGTATCTGGGGCAGACCCGCGCGGTCGTGGACCGCCCCGCCGACCTCAGCTTCATGGGCGAGCGCGCGCTGGCGGCGCCGCGCACGGAGGGCTACAAGCGCTACGCCCTGACCGAATCGGGCGTATCGCCGGCGGCCGTTCCCGGCATGCCGGGCAACGCGTATACGGCCGAGGGGCTCGAGCACAACGAGCGCGGCATCCCCTCGAGCCAGTCGCGGGACCATCTGGCGCAGCTCGCCAAGCGCGAGCGCAAGCTCAAGCAGCACGATTACGGCGATCGCTGGGCGGAGATCGAAGGCGAGGGCGACACCGCCGTGGTGACCTTCGGATCCTGCACCGGAGCGGCGCGCGAGGCGCTCGCGCGCGCGGCGCAGGACGGCAGGAGCGTGAGGCTGGTATCGATGCGGCTGCTCTCTCCGGCCCAGCCCGAGCGGCTGGCGAAGGCGCTCCAGGGCGTCAAGCGCGTGCTGGTGGTCGAGCAAAACCACGGCGCGCAATTCCACCGCTACCTCCGGGCCGATTTCGATCTGCCCGGCGAGGTGCTGAGCTACCATCGGGCCGGCCCGCTGCCGATCCGCCCCGACGAGATCTACCGGCAGATCAAGGAATGGAGGCGCGCATGAAGGGTCAAGTATGACTGCGGCCGCAGCGGCCGCGCCGGTCACCTGGCAGGCCTTCAAGTCCGATTACAAGCCCATCTGGTGCCCCGGCTGCGGCGACTACTCGGTGCTCGCCTCGGTCGCCAAGGCGTTCGCGACCCTCGAGCTGCGTCCCGAAAACGTCGCCGTCGTCTCCGGCATCGGCTGCTCCTCGCGCATCCCCGCCTATACCAGCTGCTACGGCTTTCACGGCGTTCACGGACGCGCGCTCGCCGCTGGCACCGGGCTGAAGATCGCGCGGCCCGACCTCACCGTGCTGGTGGCGGGCGGAGACGGAGACGGCTACTCGATCGGCGGCAATCACTTCCTGCACGCCTGCCGCCGCAACGTCGATATCACCTACGTGGTGATGGACAACCACGTATACGGAATGACCAAGGGGCAGCCCTCGCCGACCACGGAGCCCGACTGGGATTCCAAGCTCTCCCCCGGGGGCACCGGGCTGCGCACTTTCCACCCCCTGGTGATCGCGCTCGCCGCCGGCGCGAATTTCGTCGCGCGCGCCTTCTCGGGCGATCCGAACGAGACGGCGCGGATCCTCGCCGAAGCCATCCGCACGCCGGGCTTCTCTTTCGTGGAGATCCTGAGTCCCTGCGTGACCTTCTGTCCCGAGCAGCGCGAGTGGAAGAGCCTGGTGCGGCCCGCGCCCGTCGCGGCGACCGACGACCCGGCGCGCGCGGCCCGGCGCATCATGACCGACGACGGGTTCAATATCGGCGTGTTGTACAAGGGCGTCCGCAAGCCCTATCAGCCGCCCGTGGGCAAGGCGGCGAAGCGCCCGGCCGACCTGGAAGCGGGGTTCGCGATATGAGCAAGCGAAAGACAGCGGGTGCGCGGAAGGGCGGGAGATCGAAGAGCAGACCGAGCTCGACCGGCCGGTCGGATTTTCTGGCGCGCGCCTGGGCGATGGAGGTCGAAGCCGCCGAGCGCTACGCGTCGTTCGCCGACGCCATGGACCTGCACAACAACCGCGAGGTGGCGGAGCTGTTCCGCAAGCTCGCCCGGATCGAGCAATTGCACGCGGACCAGCTTTTCGAGGAAGACCTCTCCAGGCGCGCGCCGGCGCTGCCGCCCGGAGGGCTGCGTTGGGACGGGGGGGAAGGGCCGGAGACCGCGGCGCCCGACGAGCTGCACTATCGCATGCAGCCCTACCACGCGCTGCAGATCGCGCTCGACTGCGAAAAGAGAGCCAACAAGTTCTTCTCCGAGTACGCATCCAAGACGGCCGACGCGAAACTGCGCAAGGCGGCACGCGAAATGGCCGCGGAGGAGGCCGAGCACGTGCGCCTGATCGAGGACTGGATCAAGCGCACGCCGCCGCCCGAGAAGGATTGGGAGCACGATCCCGACCCGCCGTTCGTATCCGACTGAAAGGGCGCCCATGGAAGTCCTGCATCCGAAAGGCTGGGCGAAGCCGGTCGGTTACTCGAACGGGATCGCGGCCGGACCCGGCCGCATCGTGTTCATCGCCGGGCAGGTGGGGTGGGACGAGCGGCAGAAATTCCAGACCGAGGAGATCGCGCCTCAGTTCGAGCAGGCGCTGAAGAACGTCCTCGCGGTGCTCGCCGAGGCGGGCGGCCGGCCCGAGCACATCTGCCGCATCACCGGCTTCTGCTGCGACAAGAAAGGGTACTTGGCGGCGCGCCCGGAGTTGGGGACAATCTGGAAGCGCCACATGGGGCGCCATTACCCCGTGATGAGCATGATCTTCGTTTCGGACCTGCTGGACAGTCCCGGCAAGATCGAGCTCGAGGCGACGGCGGTCGTGCCGGACTGAAAGGAGCGGCAGGGGAGGCCGCGAGACCGTTCAATGAGCGCCCCCTTCGTCCACCGACGCAAGATCCGATTCTCGCACTGCGACCCGACGGGGATCCTGTACTTCACCCACGTGTTCGATTTCGTCAACGCGGCCGTCGAGGACTGGTTCGAGACCGGCCTCGGCACGCCGTTCCACGAGTTCCACATGCATCACCGCCTCGGCAACCCGGTGGTGAGCACCGATTGCTCCTTCCTGCATGCCTGCCGGTTCGGCGAGGACATCGCCCTGGAGCTCTCCCCGACGCGCATCGGCCGCAGCTCGATGGAGATATGCATCGCCGTGAAGGTCGGCGGCGAGGAGCGCATGCGGGTGCGCCACAAGACGGCGATGATCTCGCTCGATAGCTTCCGCGCGATCGAGATCCCGCCCGAGATGCGCACGCGGGCCATGGAGTTCCTCGCGCCCGAGCTGCGGCAGGAGCCTGCGCTGCATGCGCTGCATCTGGCCGGGGCGCCGCCGCCGGGCGCGTTCCGCTCCAGGCAGCTGGTGCGGTACTTCCACTGCGACCCGGGCGGCATCGTCTACTTCCCGCGCTTCTTCGAGATGTTCAACGCGGTCCTCGAAGACTGGTTCGCCGGAGCGCTCGACTGCCCTTGGGGCGCGGACTTGATGGGCGCGCGCAATCTGAGCATCCCCACGCTCGCGATACGCGCCGAATTCCTGCGCGCGTCGCGGCTGGGCGAGACCCTCGACTTCGTCCTGTGGCCGACGCGCCTCGGGCGCAGCTCGATCGGCCTCGCGCTCGTGGGCAGCGTCGCGGGCGCCGAGCGGCTGCGCGCGATCTGGACGATCTGCACGGCCTCGCGCGAGGCCTTCCGCTCGGTGCCGATCCCGGACGATCTTCGCAGCCGCATGCAGCGCCTCGTCCCGGCCGATGCGTGAAGGGACCACTTCGGCGCAGGAAGCGCTCGCGCGGCTGGTCGCGGGCAACCAGCGCTTCGTTCGCGGGAAGGCGCGCTTTCCGACCCTGCAGAAGGAGGTCCTCGCGGATCTCGCGAAGGGCCAGCGCCCGTACGCGACGGTGCTGGGCTGCAGCGATTCGCGGGTGCCGCCCGAGCTGGTGTTCGACGCCGGCTTCGGCGAGCTTTTCGTCGTGCGGGTCGCCGGCAACGTGATCTCGCCCGAGGTCATGGGCTCCCTGCAGTACGCGGGCGTGCACTTGCGCACGCCGCTATTCGTCGTGCTGGGCCACGAAGGCTGCGGGGCGGTCCAGGCGGCGCTCGCCGCGAAGCTGCAGGGAAAGCGCGAGCGCAGGCACATCGCGGCCCTGCTGGACAACATCCTGCCGGGGCTGCGGGGCGTCGGCAATCGCCTCGACGCGGCGGTGGAAGCCAACGTGCGCTGGTCGATGCACCAGCTGCTCGAGACGCCGGAAGCCAAGGCGCGGGCGGCCGAGGGCGTCATGAAGCTCGTCGGCGCGATCTACGAGCTCAAGACCGGCCGCGTGCGGTTCCTGGAGTGAACTGTGGCTTTGCTATAATTCTCCGCTTCGCGCCCGTAGCTCAGTTGGATAGAGTACCTGGCTACGAACCAGGGGGTCGTGGGTTCAAATCCTGCCGGGCGCGCCACTCATTCAAGGGCTTGCGATGTTGCAGGTCCTAGGTCTTAGGGGTAGCGTCGCACTGAGTTCCGTACGGAGTGCGCTGCTGGACCGGTCGAAATTTCTCGTGGTCGCTTGCGTCCGTTTTCAGAGTCGGCCTCGTAAGTGCCAGTAGACACCACCGACGGTGTCACTACCACTCAACCACGAGGATCAGCTTATGAAGACCACTATCACCCGTTTCCTGACCGCCAGCGCGCTGCTGCTCGCGGTGAACCACAGCTTTGCCACCGACACCACCGCTTTACCGGACGTACCTGCGGCCTTGCGTCCTCCTGCTGGACAGGTTGTCTACCTCGAGGCACTCGCAACCGGAGTTCAGATCTACGAGTGCATATCCAAATCCGACCAACCGTCAACGTACGAATGGACCTTCCGTGCGCCTGAGGCCACGCTCGCTGATCGCTCGGGCCGTTCGCTCGGGAAGCACTACGCCGGGCCAACGTGGGAGTCCGTGGACGGAAGTACAGTGGTTGGTGAGGCCAAGGCACGTGATCCAGGCCCAAAACAATCTGCCATTCCCTGGCTCCTTCTCGGTGCCAAGGCAACCACCGGTGGGGGCACTTTTGGTCAAGCCAAGAGCATCCAGCGCCTGCAAACGGTAGGCGGAGTTGCACCTTCGGAGCCCTGCAGCGCCACAAATGCCAAGCAGGTGGCCCGAGTTCCGTACACGGCAAGCTACTACTTCTATCGCGCAGTTCCGTAGTCGGCTAAGCGATACGTGGTCGAAAGAAAGCACCTAACCCTTCCATCGAGCTGATGGCCACCGGCAAGCCGGTGGCCATCGTCGGCTTGCGACCCCAAGCGGACCTACGACGCCGCGCAGAGCTGACGCTCCCGACGGTCGCGCAAGCTGACGTTCAGTGACCTCGTCCGATCGACCCAGATCGGAAAGGTCGGGACCAGTGCTGAACGCGCCGATCGGGCGCGGTGACAATGCTGCCCGCCGCGTCATCGATGATTTCAGGTCCACTCGTGCTCCAGCGACATGACGACGGCGCCACGTTCATGCAGGGGGATAGCCGCGCCAAATGTTCAAGCCCCTCAAGTGCCGGAGCGACGAGCATGCTGGGCGGCGTCTCGGTCATTCCGCGAACGGCACTTCCGTCCAATACTTCGTTCGTCGCGCGGCGCTCTTGCCGGACCGACGAAACCAAACCACCTAACGGAGTATTGAAATGTCTCTTATCAATGTGAAGTCGATCGACGGCGTGTCCTCGCCGGACCAGAAGCGGGAAATCACCCAGGAGCCGAGCACTAGCAGCGCTTCAATTCTTTCTCTGGGCCTCGGCATCCTGATGGCCGGTGCCGCCGGCCACACGCAGGCCGACGGCAAGTTCGTGTCGGTCACCGAAAAAGTCGAACTGGCAGCCGCACCGTCCAAGACCTGGGACGCGATCAAGGATTTCAGCCGCTGGCAAGAATGGCATCCGGCCTTTGCCAGCACGGCGATTACCAAGGGTAACGGCACTACCAAGGGCACTGTGCGGGTTCTGACCACCAAAGACGGCGCGAAGTTCACCGAGGAACTCGTCTCGTACAACACCGCGTCGCGTGCCTACCAGTACCGGATCATCGACTCGCCTCTGCCGATCACAGACTACGTTTCGACACTCGAGATCAAGCAGAACAAGGCCGGCTCAAGCGTAATGTGGAGTTCCAACTTCAAAGTCAAGGCTGGTGCGTCTGAAGAAGAGATGAAGAAGACGATCTCGGGTGTTTACCGTGCCGGGCTCGACAATCTCGCGTCGGTGGTGAAGTAAGGCTCGTCCGCTGGCCCCTGCGCGGGGCCGGAGACTACTTCGTACAACCGCCGCGCAGGCACCAATGTGGGGGTTGAGGCGACGCAGCCCGGATCGGAGATCAGACGCGCTTGCGCGCATCGATTCACGATCATGCTATCGTCGCGGCCACCAAGGCCGCACTCCCTGCTGAAACGGTGCGCTCACGGCGCCACACCGATGGCGGCACGCCGACAGCGCGCTTGAAGGCGCGACTGAAAGCCGCTTCCGATTCGTAGCCCGTGTCGAGCGCCACCGATACCAACGTGGCACTGCTTTGCGTCAGCAGGCGCGAGGCGATCTGCATTCGCCAATTGGTCAGGTACTGCATCGGTGTCAACCCGATGAACTGCACAAAACGCTCGTGCAGCGCAGAGCGCGACAAGCCCACACGGTCGGCCACTTGCTCCATCGTCCAGGCTTCGGCCGGGTGCTCGTGCATGAGGCCGAGCACGCGCCCGACATAGCGGTCGCGGAGCCCGGAAAGCCAGCCTCGCTGGTCGTCGGGCAAGCGCTGCAGGTAGCGGCGCAGCAGGTCGACGAACATCATCTCGCTCATGCGCTCAAGCACCACCTCACCGCCGGGGCGCTTGCGCTCGGATTCTGCCGCGGCTAGTCGAGCAAAATGCGCAATCCAGTCGTCGGCGTCGCCGGCGAGCTCAGAGGCCGGCGCGTGGATCATCCGCGGCAAAGTGCCGAGCAGCGGATTGAACGGTCGGCGGTCGCAGCCGAGAAACCCGCACAGCAGGCTGGTTTGAACCGCCTGCGCATCGGCCGGCACGGGCAACGTACGGCGCTCCATGCCCTGATGCAGCATGAAGGGGAGCTGCGGCGGTCGCGACTTGAAGAGAAAATCGATGTCGGGCTTCGCGCGCAGGCCCGGAACGCTCGAAAGAACATGCGCGTCGCCGTGCGGAAGGACGATCACATCGCCCATGTGCAGTTGCACCGGCGCCTCGCCATCCACCGCAGCCCAGCACTTGCCCTGGATCACGACATGGTAGTCCATCATATGCTCGGACTCTGGCATGATCGCCGGCGACATCACGGAGGAGTGGGGCACTTCGGTGACCCAGGGTTCCGTACAATCGACGTGGAAGTAGAGCGCTCCACGCAGGCGCACGCTGCGCAGCAGATCCGACAATACGTCCTGAGTCATGTTTGGAAGTCTACCCCCCGCCCCGCGACATGTCCCAGCGGCAGGCGGATTCTCAAACCCGTCGAACCTCTATAGAATCCCCGCATGAGCTCGGTCCTTTCCAAGGAAAAGAACGTCCTCGGCGGCCCGCTTCTCGCGTGCAGCTACTCGCCGCTCACGGGATTTTTCCGCGACGGCTGCTGCGCGACCTACGGCGCGGAGGGCGTCGCGCATCTGGTCTGTGTCAAGGTGACCGAGGAGTTCCTCGAGTTCAGCCGCTCTCGCGGCAACGACCTGTCCACGCCGCGCCCGGAGATGCGCTTCAAGGGCCTGTCGCCCGGCGCCCGCTGGTGCCTGCACGTGCTGCGCTGGGTCGAGGCCTACAAGGCGGGCATGGCGCCGCAGGTGATTCTGGAAGCCACGCACGAGAACGTCCTTCAATACGTCCCCATCGAAGCCCTGAAGGGCCACGCGCTCGACCTGCAGTGACTTTCCGCGAGCGCGGAAACAATTTGCAACGAAATACCGGCGCCGGCAATAGTTCGGAAACGAATCCACGCGACAATCGTCGCGTCGTTTCCTCAAAACATTCCAGGAGAGAAAGATGAATGCACGTCATGCAGTGAACGCCGGCTTGCTGGCGGCGGCGGCGCTTTTCGCGGGCGCGAGCTGGGCGCAAATGCCCGGCGGCCCGCGCGGACCCGAAGCGATGGGACCCGGAGGCATGGGACCGGAGGGCATGGGCCCGATGCGCGGGTTCGAGCGGCTGCACAAGGAGCTGAATCTCAACGCGCAGCAGGAAGAGCTGTGGAAGAAAGCGCAGGCCGCGCAGCAGGATGCGTCCAAGGCAATGCGGGCGAAGGGCGCCGAGACGCGCGCCAAGCTGCGCGTCGAAATCGACAAGCCCGGAGTCGACCTGAAGCAGTACGCGCAATTGAGCGACAAGCTGCGCGAGCAGATGCACGCGCAGATGGAAGCGACGCGCAAGCAGGTGCGGGCGGCCTGGTTCGGCGTGTACGACTCGCTCGACGCAAAGCAGAAGGAGCAGGTGCGCGTTGCGATCCGCGACGGCATGGACCGCATGGCCCATCGCGGCGGGCGCCGGGGCGGACACCACGGCGAGATGCACGGTGAGCGATTCGGCCAGAGCCCGGGCGAGCACCAGCACGACAACGGCTGAAGCGGGTACCCGCCGGGCTATTCTCCCGGCGGGGTTTGCGGCACCGGGCTCAGCTCGAACAGCTGCGGCGAGGACGCGTCGATTCCGGCGTGTATCCACCTCGTCTGCGGCGACCCGAAGACGACGACGCGCGTGAAGTTCTCGATAGGGCGACCGGTGAGCGGATCGGCGAGGGGCTTGTCCAGCCTGTAGAAGTGCGTGTCGCCGTTCACGAACAGAACCGGCTTGCCGAATTCAAGGGCGAGATCGCGCAGCGCGTCGCGAAACCCGGCGAACCCGTCCTGCTTGCGCCGGGACTTCCTCTCGAAATCCGGATCGGCCTGCGCGAAGATCAGCATCCCGGCCAGGCCGCGCTCGCGCGCGAGCCGCAGGCTGTCGCTCAGCCAGGCGAACACCGCGTCCATGCGCACCCGGTGCTCGGCGTCCATCGCCTGCGTCCTGCCGAGGTTGTTGTTGCTGCCCTGGACGTTGACGCCCACGAACAGGACATTGCCTGCGATCCAGCGCAGGTGCTCGCGGTATTCGACATAGATGCCCGATTGTCGCTCGAGCGCGATCTTGCGCGCGCCCAGGCTCGAGTCTCCCGACTCGAACAGCTCGCGGAACTTCTTCAGGCGCTCGATGGGGTCGAAGCCGGTGCGGTGGCAATCGACCCAGTCGTTGTCCCCGGGGACGATGACGAAGGGATGCCTCGATCTCTCGAACTGGCGTTTTCTCGCCTCGAACCACTCGTCGCTGCACGGGCCCCGGCCCCCGGTGATATCGCCGACGTGGATCACGAAGGCGAGGTCCTCGCGGTTCATCTGATCGATCATGGTGTCGAGCGCGACGGCCTCGCCCTCGTTGTAGGGCGTGTCCCCGATTAGCGCGAAGCTGATCCGGGGATGGAACGCCGAGGGAAGCGGCGGCGGAATGTGCGCTGTGCACCCGGCGAGGGCGAGCAGAGCAAGCAGCGACCGCATCACAGCCGCTTGAGCTTGTAGAGAAATTCCAGTGCCTCGCGCGGGGAAAGCTCGTCGGGACTGACGGCGGCTAGCGCTTCGCGCAGTGGATCGGATTCGGGCTCGGGCTTGTCCTCTTTCCCGCCCGCCGCGAAGAGATCGGTCTGCCCGCCGCGCGTCAGGCTCGCGTCCTCGAGCATCTGCAGATACCGGCGAGCGTTGCGGATCACGTTCTTCGGCACGCCGGCGAGCTGCGCGACCTGCAGGCCGTAGCTCTGCGAGGCGGGGCCTTCTTCGACCGCGTGCAGGAACACGATCGTGTCCTTGTGCTCGATCGCATCGAGGTGCACGTTGGCGGCGTGCTTGTATTCCAGCGCGAGCCGCGTCATCTCGAAGTAGTGCGTGGCGAAGAGGGTGAGCGCCTTGTTCCTCTCCAGGAGCTGCCGCGCGATCGCCCAAGCCAGGGCGAGGCCGTCGAAGGTCGAGGTGCCGCGCCCGACCTCGTCCATGAGCACCAGGCTCTTCTCGGTCGCGTTGTGCAGGATGTTGGCGGATTCGGTCATCTCGACCATGAAGGTCGAGCGACCGCCGGCGAGATCGTCGGCCGCGCCGATCCGCGTGAAGATCTGGTCGACGGGCCCGATGCGCGCGGATTTCGCCGGAACGAACGAGCCCGCGTGCGCCATGAGGACGATCAGCGCGACCTGCCGCATGTAGGTGGACTTGCCGCCCATGTTGGGGCCGGTGACGAGCAGCAGCTGGCGCGCGGGCGAGAGGCGCGCGCCGTTGGCGATGAACTGTTCGATCTGCGCTTCCACCACCGGATGGCGACCGGCGTCGATCTCGACCGCGATCTCGTCGGTGAATTCGGGCCTGCAATAGCCGCGTTTCGCCGACACCGCGGCGAAGCAGGCGAGCACGTCGAGCTGCGCGAGCGCCCGGGCGATGCGCTGCAGGACGGGAACGTGGACCGCGAGAAGCGAAAGTAACTCGTCGTAAAGTGTCTTCTCCAGCGCGAGGGCGCGGTCGCGCGCCGAGAGTGCCTTGTCCTCGAAGGTCTTCAGCTCGGGGGTGATGTAGCGCTCGGCGTTCTTGAGAGTTTGCCGGCGGCGGTAGTCGGCGGGAACCTTGTCGGCGTGGGCGTTGGTGATCTCGATGTAGAAACCGTGCACGTTGTTGTAGGCGACCCGCAGGTTGGGGATGCCGGTGCGCGAGCGCTCGCGCTGCTCGAGCTCCGTGAGGAACGTCCCGGAGTCGGTTTGCAGCGCGCGCAGCTCGTCCAGCTCCCGGCTGTAGCCGTCGGCGATCACGCCACCGTCGCGCACCATTCCGGCGGGGTCCTCCATCACCGCGCGGCGGAGAAGGGCGAGGCAGTCCTGCGGCACCGCGAGGTCGCCCAGCATCTTCGCGAGCAGCGGCACGTTCCGGGGCACCGCGGGGGCGAGCTCCGGAAGCAGCGCGAGGCTGTCGCGCAGCGATGAGAGGTCGCGCGGGCGCGCGTTCTTCAGCGCGACGCGCCCGGTGATGCGCTCGACGTCGGCGAAGCGGCGCAGCAGCTTGTAGATTCCCGGATGGGCGTCGGCGAGCGCCGCGACCGCGTCCTGGCGCGCCGCGAGCGCCGCCTGATCTCTCAAGGGGTGATGCAGCCAGTGGCGCAGCAGCCGGCTGCCCATGCCGGTCGCGCATTCGTCGAGGACCGAGAAAAGCGTCGGCGCGGGCTCTCCGCGCAGCGTCTCGGTCAGCTCGAGATTCCTGCGCGTCGCCGCATCCATGCGCAGGTACTCGCTCGCGCGCTCCGGAACGACGGCGGTCACGTGCGCGAGCGCCTGCCCTTGCGTCTTCCTCGCATATTCGAGCAAGGCGCCGCAGGCGGCGATCGCGGGCTCCATGTCTTCGCAGCCGTAGCCGGCGAGGCTCGCCGCGCCGAGCTGCTTGAGGAGAATCTTCCGGCCCGCGTCGAGATCGAAGTGCCACTCGGGCAACTTCGTCACCGCGAAGCCGCTCGGCGCGGAGTCCTCCGCCGCTAGGATCTCCGCCGGGCCGATGCGGCGCAGCTCGCTCTCGAGAAGCTGCGGCGCGATCTCGGTGACGCGCAGGTCGCCGCTCGCGAGATTCAGCCACGCAAGGCCCACCGCGCCCTTGGTCTTCGCCACAGCCAGCAGGATATTGTCGGCCTTCTCCTCGAGCAGCTCCGAGTCGGTGAGCGTTCCCGGCGTTACGATGCGCGTGACCTGGCGGTCCACCGGGCCTTTGGAGGTCGCCGGATCGCCGATCTGCTCGCAGATCGCCACCGACTCGCCGATGCGCACCAGCTTCGCGAGGTATTGCTCGACCGCGTGATAGGGCACGCCCGCCATCTTGATCGGCGCGCCCGCCGAGGCGCCGCGCGTGGTGAGCGTGAGATCGAGCAGGCGCGAGGCGCGCTCGGCGTCCTCGTAGAACATCTCGTAGAAGTCGCCCATGCGGTAGAACAGCAGGATGTCCGGGTGCTGCGCCTTGAGGCGCAGGTACTGCTGCATCATGGGCGTATGTTCAGAAATCGAGGGCTCGGACACGAGTTTCTTTTCGTGCTGCTTTTCTGTTGTAATGGGTTGTCGTGGCTCGAGAACCTATGCCGCTCACGGCGGGAATTATCGCTGATATGAGGCTCGGCAGGAGCGCGCCGAGACCGAGGAGAAGTGGAAATTTCGCGACACGCCTTTGGAATGGTTCCGGTCATCGCGTCGGTAGCCGTCGCGGCTTTGGCCTGCGCGCCCGCCGCCGCCCAGAACGAGGATCGGTATCCGGCGCGGCCGATCCGCTACATCGTCGCGAGCGCCCCCGGCGGCATCGCCGACATCACGCCTCGCGTGCTGGCTCCGCGTATGGCCGAGGCGCTGCGCCAGCCGGTGGTCGTCGAGAACCGGCCCGCGGGCGGCATCGTTGCGGCTGGCGAGACGGTGGCGAAGGCCGCGCCCGACGGGTATACGCTGCTCTCGGCGACTCCGCAGGTGGCGATCGTGCAGTCGATGGTGAAGGATCTCGCCTTCGACCCGCGCCGGGACCTCGCCCCGATCGCCCTCGTCGGGGTGATTCCGAACGTCCTCGTAGCCGGCCCGAGGACGCCCGCGAAGACGCTCGCCGAGCTCGTCGAGCTCGCGCGCCGCAATCCCGGTAAGCTGAATTACTCCTCGACCGGCGCCGGCACGTCCGTGCATCTTTCCGCGGAGCTCCTCAAGTACTACGCCGGCGTGGACATCGTGCATGTGCCCTACCGCGGCGCGGCGGCGGCGATGACGGCGCTCCTCGCCGGTGACGTGGACATGATGGTCGATTCGGTGCCGCCCTCGCTGCCGCACATCCGCGCCGGCAAGGCACGCGCGCTCGCGGTGACGAGTGCGCTGCGTGTGCCGCAGCTGCCCGAAGTGCCGACGATGATCGAGTCGGGATATCCGGATTTCGAGATCAACGGCTGGTCGGGCGTGGTGACCACCGCGGGCACGCCGAGCGCGATCATCGCGCGGCTCGAGGCGGAGATCGGAAAGGCACTCTCGCAGCCGCAGGTCGTCGCCGCTTACGCCAACGCGGGGCTCACCGTTCGCTTCATGGGTGCGGCCGAGTTCGGAAAATTCTGGGACGCGGAGATCGCGAAGTTCGCGCTCGCGATCAAGCACTCCGGCGCGGTGAAGGAGTAATCGGAGGAGGGACGGGATGAATTCGACTCACTTGATTCTGATCGCTTCTGCAGCGCTCGCGGCATGCGTCGCAGGCGTCGCGCAGTGCAAGGAAGCTTCCGTGGTGCCGACCATGGCCACTCTGCCCAAAGACATCCATCCCGAATCACGCTCCCGCCTGCCGCTGCCGAAACGCGAGGCGCTCGACGAGCAGGGAAAGCGTGTCTACGACTCGGTTCTCGACCCCAAGCGTCCCACGCTCGCGGGGTTCCAGGGGCCCGCGGGCATCTGGCTGCATAGCCCCGAGGGTGGGGGAGCCGATCCGCGAAGTGAACCGGATCCTGCGCACTGAGGTGCCGCTCGAGCCGCGGCTGAGGGAGCTCGCGATCCTGGTGACCGCGCGCGAGCTCGACAGCCAGTTCGAGTGGACGGCACACGAGCCCGTGGCTCTCAAGGAAGGCCTGGATCCGAAGATCCTCGACATCGTGAAGTTCCGCAGGCCGGTTTCCGGGGCGCCGGAAAGGGAGACGGCCATCGTCGCCTTCGGCCGCGAGCTCTTTCGCGAGAGAAAAGTCCGCGCGGAGACCTATGCGGAGATGGTGAGAGTCTTCGGGCAGACCGCGGTCGTCAACCTCACGGCGCTGATGGCGAACTACGCGCTCACCGCGGTAATGCTCACCGCTTTCGATCAGCAGTTGCACGAGGGCGTGAAGCCCTTGCTGCCGCTTCCCTGAGCCGCGTCCGCGTTATAGTTACGGCCTGGCCGCCGCGGAAGAGAGGGAGCGAGAGAAAATGGACAGTGCAGCCGGCGAGCGCCGCGAAATCGAGTATGCCGTTCACGGCGGGGTGTCGCTGAAGGGGCATCTCTATTCGCCCAGGGCGCCGGGAAAATATCCGGCGGTGATCGCAGTCCACGGCGGCGGCTGGCGCCTCGCCAATCTCGACAACTACCGCATCCTCGGGCCCTGGCTCGCCGAGCGCGGCTACGTGACACTCGCCGTCACTCACCGCCTGTCCAAGCCTACGGAGAGGGCCTATCCCGAGGCCGTGCAGGACGTGTGCGCCGCGGTGCAGTTCGCGAAGGGCAGGGCGGCCGAGCTCAAGATCGACCCCGAGCGCATAGCGCTCATGGGCGATTCCTCGGGCGGGCACCTCGCCGCGCTGGTCGCGCTCGCGGGGGAGCACGCGCTGTTTCGGGAAGGCAACGCCGCCGATCCGCACGGCCGCATCTCGACCGCCGTCAAGGCCTGCGTGCCGATCTACGCGGTGCTCGAGCTCGCGCGGCAATGGCGCCACGACCAGATCTCGCGGCCGCGCGACCCGATCGTCGAAAGGTTCCTCGGAGCGAGCCTCATCGACGACCGGCGCATCTACTTCGACGCTTCGCCGCTGTCCTACGTCTCGGCCAAAAACAACGGCACGGCCTTTCTCCTCGCCTGGGGCACCGAGGACGACGTGGTCGATTACAAGGAGCAAAGCGAGGCATTCCTCGAGGCGCTGAAGCAGGCCGGGCATTACGTGCGCTCGGTGGTCGTCGCCGGCGCGCCGCACTTCTGGATCGGCGACCCTCTGGACGAGGCCGGAAGCCACTCCGGGTTTTTCGCGCCGCGGCTGCAGCGCTTTCTGCAGGCCCGGTTGTGATCGCCGAAGCCGGCCGGCTCGCGGGCGCTTTCCTTTTGGCGCTCGGATTCGCGCTTCAGTGCGGCGCCCAGCCCTATCCCTCGCGCGCGATCAGGATCGTGGTCGCGTTTCCCGCGGGCGGCGGCTCGGACCTCGCGGCGCGCGTGGTCGCGCAGAAGCTCTCGGAGGGCTTCGGGCAGCCGGTCGTAGTCGAAAACCGCGTCGGCGCGAACGGCAGCGTCGGCGCGGAAGCCGTGGCGCGCTCTGCGCCCGACGGCTACACGCTCGTCATGGGCAGCAACGCCAACATCACGACCAATCCGCACCTCATGGCACTTTCCTACGATCCTATGAATGACCTCGCGCCGGTGGCGATGCTCACGGTAAATCCACTGCTCCTCTTCGTGAATCCGGCGGTCGTCCCGGTCGCCTCGTTCCGGGAATTCCTCGATTACGTCAGGGCGCGGGACGGCAAAGTGGACTACGCCTCGGCGGGCAACGGCTCGCCCGCGCACCTATCCGGCGAGCTGCTGAAGCTCACCGCGGGAATCAAAATGGTGCACGTGCCCTACAAGGGCGGTCCGCCCGGAGTGAACGACGTGCTCGGCGGCCGCGTCGGGCTCATGTTCGCCGCCGCGCCGACCGTGCTTCCCCACATTCGCTCGGGTAAACTGCGCGCTATCGCCACGACCGGAGCGCGGCGCTCCACCTACGCGCCGGAGATCCCGACGATCGCCGAATCCGGCTATCCCGATTTCGACGTCGTGATCTGGAACGCGCTGTTCGCGCCGGGCGCGACGCCCGCCGCGCTGCTCGCGAAGTTGCACGGTGAGATCGACCGCATACTCGAGCAGCCCGACACCAAGGAGCTGCTGCTGAAGCAGGGCGCCGAGCCCTTGCCGCTGCCCGACGCGGCGTTTCGAGAATTGCTGAGGACTGAGTACGAACGCTGGGGAAGGGTGATCCGCGAAGCGAAGATCAAGGTGGACTGACATGGATTCCGCAGAAGGCCCGGCGACCGAAGAAATCGCTGGCGTAAACATCGAAATCATTCGCCGCGGAAAAGGACGTCCGGTCCTGTTTCTCCACCCGCATATCGGCATGCACGGCTCCGGGCCCTTCATCGAGCTACTCGCACGCAAGGTTCAGGTGATCGCCGCTTCGCATCCGGGGTTCGGGCACTCAGAGCTGCCCAGGGGCATGGCGAGCGTCGACGACATGTCGTATTTCTACCTCGATCTCATCGAGCAGCTCGACTTGCGCGACCTTGTCGTCGTCGGTGCCTCGTTCGGCGGCTGGGTCGCCGCGGAGATCGCGACCAAGACTTGCGAGCGGCTGTCGCGCCTGGTGATGATCGGCGCGGTCGGTGCCAAGTTTGGCGCGCGCGACAGGAGCGACATCGTGGACATTTTTTCGACGCCGCGCAGCCGCTGGGAGGAGCTCTCGTTCCGCGATCCAGCCGTGTGGCTACGCGACTACGAGTCGCTGCCGGAGGAGGAGCTGACGGCGATGGCGCGCTGCCGCGAGGCGACCGCGCTGTTCGCCTGGAACCCCTACATGTACAACCCGAGGCTGCGCCCGCGCCTGCACCGCATCCGGATCCCGACGCTGTTCCTGTGGGGCGCGCAGGACGGATTCGCTCCGCCCGCCTACGGCAGGAGCTACTGCGCCGCCATCCCCGGCGCGAAATTCGAGGAGATCGCCGAATCGGGCCATTTCCCCCACATGGAGCAGCCCGAAGCCGTGGCGCGCCGGGTGATCGAGTTCGGGCTCGAGCGCCAGGCGGCGCGGGCGTGAGAGAAGGAGACAGCATGAGGATCTACCACTTTTCCGAGCAGCCTTGCCCCGACGCCTGGGCGCCGGAGCACAAGTCGCTGCGCGTGATTCTGCCGAGCCGCAACTGCGATCCCCGCGTCATGTCCGAGAACTATCACCACCGCCTCGACGAATGGATGCTCGCCGACGAGCTGGGCCTGGACATCATGATCAACGAGCACCACGCGACCGCGACCTGCTGCTGCCCGGTCGCTGCGGTGCCCCTCGCGATCCTCGCGCGGCAGACGAAGCGCGCGCGCCTCTTGACGCTCGGCTACCCGATCGCGAACCGCCTCGACCCAGTGCGCGTCGCCGAGGAGTTCGCGATGATCGACGTGATCTCGCGCGGGCGGCTGGAGATGGGTCTGGTGCGCGGCGTGCCCTACGAGGTGCCGCTCTCGGTGCGCTCGGCGGTCGGCCAGATGGACCGCTTCTGGGAGGCGCACGACTTGATCATCAAGGCGATGACCTCGATCGACGGACCGTTCGACTGGCAGGGGGAGCACTTCCAGTACCGCAACGTCAACGTCTGGCCGCGAGTCTACCAGGCGCCACACCCGCCGGTGTGGATCACCGGCCGGAGCCCGCAGAACATCCGCGAGATCGCCGAGCGCGGCTACGTGCTCGGTACCTTTCTCTCGGGCTTCCAGACGAAGGACCTGTTCGACCACTACCGCAAGGCTTGCGCCGACCTCGGCCGGCCCGCGCCCGCGCCGGACCGCTTCTCCTACCTCGGCATCGTCGCGATCGCGCAGGATCGCAAAGAGGCGATGCGCCGTGCGGAAGTCATGGTCGGTTACCTGCGCTCCTCGGGTCGCGTCGCAGAGCCCTTCGGCACGCCGCCCGGATATTTCTCGGTGAAGGACGCCGCGCGCATGATCAAGGCGCGCGGCAAGCGGACGACGACCACGCGCGAGGGCAAGGCCGTCGACACGCATCACGGTGCGATCGAGGACCTCGTCAAGGCGGGCATCATGTTCGTCGGCACGCCCGAGGACGTGTACGGCCAGCTCGCGGAATTCGTCGACAACGTCGGCGGCCTCGGCCACTTCCTCATGATGGGCCACGCGGGCCATATGACGCACGAGGAAGCGGTCGACCAGATCACGCTCATTGCCAAGGAAGTCCTGCCGCGGCTGCAGAAATCCCGCGCCGCGTCCCGGCACGCGGCCTGAATCAACGCGGCGCCTGCAGGCCCCCGTAGTGCCGTGCGATCTCGGCCCCGGTCGCGCGCCACACAGCGTCGTGCCGGCAGATGTGCTCGAGCGCGGCGTCGACCGCGCCGATGCGGTGGGGCACGCCGGTGAGATAGGGATGCAGCGCGATCGCCATGACGCGGCCCGACTCCGCGCCTTCCTCGTAGAGCACGTCGAACTGGCGCACGATCATGTCGCGAAACTCGTCCGCCGTGCGGTTGCGCTTCTCGAACGCCGGCTTGTCGTTGATCTCGGTGCTATAAGGCACCGAGACGAGCCTGCGGCCGCCTTCTAGGGTCATCAGGTAGGGCTGATCGTCGTTCACCCAGTCGCACACGTACTCGCACCCCTCCGCGGCGAGATGGTCGAGCGTGCTCCAGGTTTCCTGCAGCCCCGAACCCAGCCAGCCGACCGGCCGCGAGCCCGTTGCCTTCGCGATCGTCTGCAGCGCGTTGCGGATGGTGCGGCGCTCCGTGCCCGTCCGGAGCTCGTTGAGCCGTCGCGTATTGCTCTCGTTGTGGCCCATGAACTCCCACTTGCGCGCCTTGCATTCCTCGATGATCTCGGGATGCCGGGCGCAGAGGTCGCTGTTCAGGGCCACGGTGCCGCGCACGCCGTAACGGTCGAGCACTTTCATCAGGCGGAATACGCCCACGCGGTTCCCGTAATCGCGCGCGGCCCACGCCGGCACGTCGGGCGGCTTCACGCCGGAGCCGCCCGCGCCCGCTGGGATGCTTTCGGCGAGCGAAAAGAACTCGATGTTCGGGATCACCCAGAGCGCGAGGCGCGCGCCGCCCGGCCATTCGAGACGCGGCCGCCGGTGGATCGGCGAATAGGGGAAGGGCCCGTAGGCGCGCGGCTTCATCGCGCGTGTCCACTGTCACGCGGCTTCATCGCGACCTCATCCCAACTTCGCACGTATCCCTTCCAGGTGAGCGACGACTTCGTTCACGTGCAGCACGTCGGCGTACTTGTGATGCATGTCGAAGAGATTCACCTTGTGCGAGATGAGGCTCCTGTCGAAGCAGCATTCCTCGACCAGCGTCACGTGAAAGCCGTGCGAATAGGCGTCCACCGCCGATGCGCGCACACAGCCCGAGGTGCTCTCGCCGATGACGATGACGCTCCGCACGCCGAGCTGCGTCAGGTGCGCGGCGAGCGGCGTACCGAAGAACGCGCTAGCTCTGACCTTGGTGATCACCACGTCCCCGGGGTGCGGCGCGAACTCCGGGCGGATCGCGTACATCGCGGGATCGATGCGTACGCCCTGGCGCCTGGTCGCGCGCACGTTCTTCGGCTGGCTCTGCGGCCGTGTGTCGCCGGTCGAATAGAAGACGGGCAGCCCCGCCGCGCGCGCCGCGGCGAAGAGGCGCTGGGTCGGCGCGATCGCCGCAAAGGCGTATTCGCCGCAGGAGTTGGGATAGGTCTTCATCACCACGGGTACGGGCTTCGCGCCGCCCTGGTAGACCAGCTCGTACAGGTCGATCGCGATCAGAGCGGGCGAGGGACCGACGCCGACCTCGCGCCGGTAATTCGAGTAGAGCTCGATCACGTCCGGCGGGATGATGTCCTTCCAGCAGTGGTCCTCGAAGTCGTCTTCGAGAAGCTGCCGCTCTTGGGCGCGTTTTGCCTTTTGCATGATCAGTCCGCTTTGATGTTGGCTTCGCGCACGATCTTGTTCCAGCGCTCGAAGTCCGTGCGGATGAGATCGTGCAGTTCCTCCGGTGTTCCGCCCACGGGCGTCATTCCCTGCTTCTGCATCAGCTCGGCCACCGCCGGTTCCTTCAGGAGCGCGGCGACGTCGGCGTAGAGCTTCGCGCGCGCCTCGCGCGGCGTGCCTTTCGGCACGAGCATCGCAAACCAGGTGCCGACGTCGAAATCTTTCACGCCCGACTCGCTGAAGCTCGGCACGTCGGGCGTGCGCGCCGCGCGCTTCGCGGCGCCGGCGGCGAGGATGCGGATGCGCCCGCCTTCGGCAAGCGGCAGGGCAACGCCCACCGAGGCGAACATGAGGCTGACCTGGCCGCCGACGAGGTCGGTGACCGCCGCGGCGTTGTTCTTGTAAGGCACGTGTACGAGGTCGATGCCGACGGCGGACTTGAACACTTCCATCATGAGATGCGCGGGCAGGCCGCTTCCCGGTGACGCATAGTAGACCTTCCCGGGATTGGCGCGTGCGATGCCGACGAGCTCCGCGACCGATTTCGCCTGGAACGATGCCGACGCCATCAGCGCGTAGTCGCCGCGCGCGAGCAGGATCACCGGGTCGAGGTCGTTCACCGGGTCGTACGAGTTCCGTCGTACGCTCGCCGCCGAGGCGAAGTTGTCGGCCACGATGAGCACCGTGTAGCCGTCTCCGGGCGCGGCGACCACCGCCTGCACGCCGATGATGCCGCTCGCCCCGGCGCGGTTGTCGACGACGAAAGGCACCTTCCAGCTCTCGGAAAGACGCGGGCCCAGGTTTCTCGCGATCAGGTCGGCGCTGCTGCCGGGCGTATAGGGCACGATCGCTCGTACCAGGTGATTCGGGTAAGGCGCCTGCGCAGCCGCCGTCAAGGCGAACCCTGCGAGGAGGAGAGGGAACACCGCACGTGCAACCGGGGTCGTGCCGCTGCGCATCTTGGCTCCTTGTCGCGACCAGTATGCCATGCCCCTCGCCGGTTTCGCCGGGCCGTGTCTTCGCGAAAGGCAGCGAGCGAGCGTAGATTTCGCCGAAGGAGGAAACACCATTGAAGAGGGTTAATCCAGCTTCGCGCCGGAGAGCTTCACCAGCCGCGCGTACTTCTCGTACTCGGCACGCATCAGAGCATCGAGCTGCTCCGGCGTGCTCGTGCCGATGCGGACGCCGAACCCGGCGATCTTCTCGTTGAGGTCCGGCGACGCGACGGCGGCGACGACGCCTGCGTTCAGCTTCGCGACGATGTCGCGCGGCGTACCTGCGGGCACCAGCATACCCAGCATGGAGGCCATGTCGAAACCGGGAATGCCGAGCTCGGCGATCGTCGGGATGTCGGGCAGCGCCGGCGTGCGCTTGCCGTCGGCGCTGGCGAGGATGCGCACCTTTCCCGCCTTGGCGTATTGCGCCATCGCGGTATAGCTTGAGAACGCGACCTGCACGTCGCCCGCGATCAGGGCGGGGCCGGCCTGACCCATTCCCTTGTAGGGCACGTGCACCATGCTGATCCCCGCGAGCGACTTGAACAGTTCCGTGGTGATGTGATGGATCGAGCCGTTACCCGCAGAGGCGTAGGAAAACTTCCCGGGATTCTCTTTCGCGTATGCGACAAATTCCGCGTAAGTTGTCGCGGGCACCGAGGGATGGACCGTGAGGAAGGTCGGCAGCGTCGAGATCGTGCTGATGCCGGCGAAATCCTCCAACGGTCGGTACGGCACTTTCGCGTAGAGGTGCGGGTTGATCGCCCAGATCGCGCTGTCGCAGACGTAGGCGGTATAGCCGTCCGGCGCTGCTTTCGAGACCATTTCCGCGGCGATGTTGCCGTTCGCGCCTATGCGGTTTTCTATCACCACGGGGCCCCAGGACTCGCTCATCTGCTGCGCGATCAGGCGCCCGAACACGTCCGGGGAGCCGCCTGGCGAGGTGCCGACGATGATCTTGACGGTCTTCGAGGGGTAGCCCTGGGCCGGCGCCCGCGCGGGCGCGAGCGCGCCAAGGCCGATCGCGAATAGGACAAGGACACGACGCATAGTGCTCACTCCTCTTCTAGGCCGGGGCCGCGGGTGAACGTGCGCGCTTCAGCATGGTCATCACCTCCTCGGAGAACAACGCGATCGAGCGTAGCGTTTCCTCCTGCGTGAGGTTACCGAATGCGAACTGGCCGACGAAATAGTTCGCGCCCGATTCCGCGAGTTGCCTCTCGACGTATGCGGCCGTGTCTTCGGGGTTGCCGGCGAACGCGCGCCCGTCCTCGGCGATCGCGTCGAACTGCGGCGGCCGCGAGTGCCGGTGGCTGACGCCCATGAGCGAGGAAAGGAAGGTGAAGCTCTCGTACCAGCGCTTGTAGGCGCGCCGCGCCGAAGCACGCGCATCGCTCGCCTTCTTGCCGACCACGACGAAGCGGCCGAGGCCGATTTTCGCCAGTGGCAGCTGGCCGTGGGTCTCTTTCCACACCGCGGAGAATCTGTCGGCGCAGGCCCGCACCTGCGCCGCCCCGTCCAGGCCCATTACGTTCATGCCCAGGCGCGCGGCCCGCTCGGCCGCTTGCGGCGAATGGATGCCGTACCAAAGCGGCGGATGCGGCTTCTGCAGGGGCGGGATGGGGAGCGCAAGCCGCCGCTTCTTTCCTCCTTCCTCGCTCACCGTGAGCGCGCCTTCTCTCAGGGCGTCGAGCACGAAGCCGACGATCTCCTGGGATGCCCGTTCCGATTGCGCCGGGTCGACGTCGAAGAAGCGCAGCTCCGCTCCGAGCGCGCCTCGGCCGAAGGCCAATTCCAGACGCCCCGCGCTCATCTGATCGAGCATCCCGATCTCCTCCAGCAGGCGCAGCGGGTGGTACAGCGGCCCGACGTAGACCATGGGGCCGAAGCGCAAGCGCTTGGTGCGCTGCGCTACGGCCGCGAGGAACACGCTCGGCGAAGGCGCTAACCCCAACGGGGTGAGATGGTGCTCGGCGACATGGTAGGAGCGAAAGCCCGCTCGCTCGTAGGCCTGGATGATCTCGAGGCGCTCGCGGTAGAACCGGTCCAACGGACTATCGTTCCTGTCCAGGTGGTCGAAGACGCCGACGTCCATGTGTGTTCTTTCGACCCCCTGGGTGTGATCTAACGCCTTGTTCATCAGGGACCTGTTCTTTTCGCAGTATTAGTCAGCCGAGATATGCGCAGAGATTTTAGTCGGGCTCCGCGCTAGCCGCGATAGCGCAGCGCGTCGACCAACAGCGCGAACGCCGGCGAGGGCTGGCGGCGGCTCGCGTAATAGAGGTGGTAGCCCGAATACGGAGGACACCAGTCCTCGAGCACCCGGGTGAGCAGGCCCCTGTCCAGATGAGGCTGCGCCGAATCCTGCGGCACATAGGCCAGGCCCAATCCCGCCAGAGCCGCTTTGAGTATCTGGGTGGGGCTGTTGAAGACGAGCTGGCCATCGACGCGCACCTTCAGCTCGCGGCCGCTTTTTTCGAGCTCCCAGGCATACAGGCCGCCGTAGGTCGGCAAGCGCAGATTGATGCAGTTGTGGTCGGTCAGGTCCTGGGGCTTCTTGGGCGGGGATCGCTTCGCGAAATACGACGGGGCACCGACGACCGCCATCCGCATGTCCGGTCCGATACGGACGGCGATCATGTCCTTAGCCACTTGCTCGCCGAACCGCACGCCGGCGTCGTAACGCTGGGCAACGATGTCGGTCAGGGCGTGGTCGATCGTGATCTCGACCTTGATGTCCGAGTAGCGCGGCAGGAACTTCGTCAAGGCGGGCCAGAGGACCGAATTCACCGCATGCTCGCCGGCCGTGATGCGAATGGTGCCGGCGGGCTTGTCCCGAAGCACGCTCAGGGCCTCCAGTTCGGCCTCGATCTCCTCGAAGCGGTGGCCCACGGTCTGGAGGAGACGCTCACCCGCCTCGGTCGGCGAGACGCTCCGCGTCGTGCGCGTCAGCAAGCGGAGACCCAGTCGTGCCTCGAGCCCCCGAACGGTATGGCTCAACGCCGACTGCGAAACCCCCAGCTTCGCGGCCGCCTTGGTGAAGCTCCGATCTCGCGCTACGGCGAGAAAGGCGAGCAGGTCGTTGACGTTCTGGCGCGGCATTCATGAATCCATCTCATAAGCCCATGCGGATTGTCCCATCTAATCAGCGCGCATTCCAATTGCTATCTTGTTTCCCGCGGACAAAGGAGTTCAGGAAATGGACATCAAACGAAACGGTTCACAGCCCTCCGCCCGAGGGCCGGCCGAGTATTTCACCGGCACCGTACGCAGAATGAACTTCGAACGAACACCAGCAAGGAGTGAAATACCATGAACAAGAGGGTTTGGTTCATTACGGGAGCAAGCCGTGGCATGGGCGTCGATTTCGTCAAAGCCGCGCTGGCCGCCGGTCACGCCGTCGTCGCCACCGGCCGCAACACCGAAGCCGTGGCCAGGGCCGTGGGTCGGTCGGCCGAGTTGCTGGTCGTGAAGCTGGACGTCACCAGCCGCGCCGATGCCGAGGCGGCGGCGCGGGCCGCTGTCGACCGGTTCGACCGCATCGACGTGCTGGTCAACAACGCCGGCAACTTTTATGCAGGCTACTTCGAGGAATTGACGCCGGAGCAGATCGAGCGGCAGCTCGCGACGACCCTCATCGGCCCGATGAACGTCACTCGCGCGGTCCTGCCGGTGATGCGCAAGCAGCGCTCAGGGCACATCATCACGATCTCGTCGAGCGCGGGCCTGGTCGGCTTTGAATTCTGTTCCGCCTACGCTGCGTCGAAGTTCGGCGTGGAGGGCTGGATGGAGTCGCTGCAGGCTGAGATCGCACCATTCGGTATTGCGACCACCATCGTCAACCCGGGATTCTTCCGCACGGACCTCCTCACGCCGGAGTCCACTGCCTACGCAAAGCCGTCCATCGAGGACTACGCCGCGCGTACAGCGGAGCAGATAAAGTGGTGGAGGGCCCAGAACGGCCAGCAGGGCGGCGACCCGGCGAAGCTCGCCCGGGCGCTGGTCACGATCGCGAGCGAAAAGCAGCCGCCGCGCCGCTTCATCGCTGGCGCCGACGCCATCGCCACTGCCGAGCAGAAGGTCGCCGATCTTAAGAAACAGATCGACGCCTACCGCGAGCAGCTGTCCGTGTCGCTCGCTCTCGACCAGCCTGCGCTAGCCCGAAGGGCGAGGTAGAGACCCAGGAGTAATCATGCAGAAGCGAAAACTTGGAAACAGTAACTTGGAAGTCTCGGCCCTCGGCCTCGGCTGCATGGGGATGAGCTATGGCTATGGCCCGGCCGGAGACAAGCAGGAAATGATCTCGCTGATCCGGTCGGCGGTCGACCGCGGCGTCACGTTTTTCGACACTGCCCAGATCTACGGCCCGTTCACGAACGAAGAGCTCGTCGGAGAAGCCCTTGCTCCCTTTCGCGAACGCGTCGCAATCGCTACCAAGTTCGGGCTCAGGATCGAGAACGGACGGCAGGTGGCCGATAGCCGGCCCGAGCAGATCAAGGCGAGCGTCGAGGATTCGCTCAAGCGGCTCAAGGTCGATTGCATCGATCTCTTCTATCAACACCGGGTCGATCCCAACGTACCGATCGAGGACGTCGCGGGAGCAGTGAAGGATCTGATCCGGGCAGGCAAAGTGAAGCACTTCGGCCTTTCCGAAGCGGGCGTGCAAACGATCCGCCGCGCGCATGCCGTCCTGCCGGTCACTGCGGTCGAGAGCGAATACTCGCTGTGGTGGCGACGCCCCGAAGAGGAACTTCTGCCGACGCTCGAGGAACTCGGAATCGGGTTCGTTCCATTCAGTCCTCTCGGCAAAGGGTTCCTTACCGGAAAGATCGACGAGAATACGAAGTTCGACAGTTCGGACTTCCGCAACATCGTTCCCCGCTTCACGCCGGATGCCCGCAAGGCGAACCTAGCCCTAGTCGAGCTGCTTCGCAAGATCGCAGAACGGAAGAAAGCGACACCTGCCCAGATCGCGCTAGCGTGGCTGCTCGCCCAGAAGCCGTGGATCGTTCCGATCCCGGGTACCACGAAGCTCGCGCGCCTGGAAGAGAACATCCGGGCAGCCGCAGTCGACCTTACGTCCGCGGATCTGCATGAGATCGACAGCGCTGCCTCGAAGGTCACTATCCAAGGGGCGCGATACCCTGAGGCTCTGGAAAAAAGGACGGGTCTGTGAGTCGAGTCATGGCCATTAGGAGAGCACCATGCGAATCGGCATCCTCGGTTCGGGATTGATGGGCGGCAAGCTCGGAACGATCTTCGCCCGTGCCGGGCACGAAGTGGTCTTCAGCTACGCCCGCAGCGAGCAGAAGCTGAAGAGCCTCGCACGCGAAGCGAAGGGCAAGGCGCGGGCCGGCACGCCGCGCGAGGCGGCGCAGGACGTGGACGCGGTCCTACTCGCCGTGCACTGGCTGCGGTTCGATGATGTACTGAAACAGGCGGGCGACCTGTCGGGGAAGGTCGTCGTGACCTGCTCAATGCCGATGAACGAGGACGACACCGAGCTCGTCGTGGCCCACACCTCGTCGGGCGCGGAGGAGCTGGCGAAAAGGATTCCCAAAGCTCGCGTCGTGGCGGCATTCGGGACCGTCCCGAGCGAAGTGTTCTTCGACGTCTACGAAGCGAGGCGCAAGGCGAAGCGGCCGAGCCTGCTGTACTGCGGCGACGACCGGCGCGGCAAGGAAGTGGCCGCCGGCCTGATCCGCGACGTCGGCTTCGATCCGGTGGATGCCGGCCCTTTGAGGATCGCCCGCTATACCGAGCCGTTCACGATGCTGATAGCCCAGCTCGCTTACGAAGGCGCGGGAGGTCCGGAACTGGCGTATCGTTTCGAGCGGTTCGGCAAATAGGGAAGGCCCACTACAAGGATGGGGTGAGGACATGTCAGAGTTCGCCGAATGGGAGAGTTTTTACGTCATCGTCGGCTCGGCCGCCGGCGCCCTGATCGGATTGCAGTTCGTGGTCCTGACGCTCATTGCCGAGAAACCGCAGCTGGCCTCGCCGGAGGCCGGCGCCGCGTTCGCAACGCCGACGATAGTTCATTTCAGCACCGTGCTGCTCTTGTCGGCCGTCCTCCGGGTTCCATGGCACGCCATCGGCGCTTTCGCAGCTCTCTGGGGTCTCGTGGGCCTGGCCGGAATCGCGTACGGGGTGGTCGTGGCCCGGCGCATGCGGACGCAAGGCGCATACCGGCCGGAGCTCGAAGACTGGTTGTTTCACCTGGTGCTGCCCATCGCCGCTTACGCACTGCTCGCGCTCTCGGCACTTGCGGCTCCGTCCCACACGCGTGAGGCGCTCTTTGGCGTTGGGACGGCGGTGCTGCTGCTCCTCTTCATCGGCATTCACAACGCCTGGGACGGCATCGCGTACCACGTGCTCGTCAGCAGGCGGAATTCGAAGGACTAATCGATCGAAATGATCGATTCAGTCCTCCCGACTCGCCGGGTGTGAGGGACGAGGCGGGGATGTCCAGGGTCGGGGGGAGGTCGTGCCTGCTGGAGCACGCCCGACCCCGGACGAGACGGCTACATCGTGGCCGGCTTGCTGCTCATCGGATCCGGATGCATCGAGTCTTTCGACATCGAATCCTTCCCCATGGAGTCCTTACCCATCGCGTCGTGACTCATGGAATCCTTCATGTGATCCTTCTTCGCCCGCTTCGCCTTGGCCTTGGGGCTCATCGCGTGCTCCTTGCTCATGGAGTCGCCCGCCACTCCGTCCTTTTTTGCCATGGAATCCTGGGCGAGCGCGTTCGACGCGGCCAGCACCATGGAACCGGCGATCAATAAAGAAACCAGATTTCTCATTCGATACTCCTCGTTTGGGTTGGACTTGGACGCGCCGCAATCGGCGCTCCCGTCTTTGGTCGCTCGTGGACGCAGCCCCTTACAGCCGCTCGACGCGCCGCCGCCGCGCCCGCTCCAGGAAGATCGCCGCCACGGAGAGCGCGAGAAGGATGATCTCCACGCGCAACAACCGGACCGCTTCTTCGGCGAGGCCGTCGATCGCGATGCCGACGAGCCTCGCGACGGTGACCACCCCGACGGTGGTCGCGAGCACTGAGAGCCCGGTGAGCAGGCGCCGCGGCGAGAGAAGGCAGCCGAGCAGGATTAACGACAGCGCGAGCGGAAATCCGCCGAAGCCGACTCGCACCCGGCTGATCGCCATGACCGACCCGAGGACGATCGAGTCCGAGGCCGCCTTGTTGACCGGATCCCCCAGATACCTGAAGCCGATGAGAAAGAACAGCACCGTGGCGAGGAGCAGCAGGACCCGCGGAAACCACGGTGCCGCACGCCAGAAAAGCGTCATATTTCCTCCGAGACGACGTTGGAATAGGCTGGACGAGTCCGTCCCTGGCCTGACTGGCCGGGTTGGAGTACTGCACGGATATCGGAGAGGACCTTCGCGGGGTGAGAGCGCACGCGAAAATCACTCGCCTGGCTCATCCACAGGACCTTGCCGTCGGCGTCGATCAGGATCGTCGCGGGAATCGCCATGTCGCGGAACGGGCCTCCCTTCGGGGTGAAGTTGTGGTTTTGCAGGTTGTAGCGGCGGATGATTTCGAGATCGGGATCAGCGACGAGGGTGATATCCCAGTCGCGGCCGCGCTTGAATTGCTGCAAGTCTTCCACGGAGTCGTGACTTACCGCCACGAGCCTCAGGCCGAGCGCGCGCAGCTCCTCGCGCCGCTCGCTCCACAAGCGCAGGTCGGCGACGCAATAGGGGCACCAGGTCCCCCTGAAGAACTTGAGCAGGACGCGCGACCCGGAAAGCTCCGAAAGGCGGAATTCCCTGCCGTCGCTATCGAGCGAGCGGAAATCGGGCGCCTTGTTTCCCACCGCGACCGCCGCCTGCTGCTCGGGCAGCCCGCTCATGAAGGTGAGGAAAAAGAAGAAGCCCGAAGCCGCAAAGGCGACGCCGGCGATCCCGTAGCCGATCGCGCCCGGATGAGACAGAAGCGCGCTGCCGGCGAGAAGCAGTCCGGCAAAAGCGACTCCGCGCTCCGCTCCCGGGGGCAGAGGCCGCCCACTGATGTTGGTCCACGCGACCGCGCCGGCCATGAGAGAGAAGGAAGCCAGCGCGAGCGCAATTCCGATATTCATGTTCATCTCCTTTCAGCTTGCGAGCGAGCGGGCAGGGGCCTGCTCGCTCGAAAATCGCTGCCGGCCCGGCCAGCGCCGGCCGAACCACATGCGCTTAAGCAAACCGTCGCGCAGGACGAAGTGGTGATACAGCGCGGCGGTCGCATGCACCGCGATGAGCGCGATGAAGACCTTGGCGATTACCCCGTGGACGACGCGCGTCGGGAAGACGGTGAACGACCCGGGGAGGGGCGCGCCCGAAGCTCCGAACACGATCGAGGGCAGGTCCGCGAGCAGGGCCGTGGCGAGGCCGGTGGCAATCATTCCGGCGACGAGGCCGTAGAACGCAAGGTGCGAGATCCTCGCGATCCGGTCGAGAACGGGATTGCCGGTCGTCGCCGCCTCGGGTCTCGCGCTGAGCACGCGGATGGCGAGACGCGCGGCCATCAACGCCAGGATCACGCCGCCGCCGATCATGTGGGCGCGCAAGGCCTCGAGCTTCTGCGGCGAGGTATTGGGGATCGCCTTCAGGACGAACATGCCCAGGCCGAGCGCGAGGACGATGAAGGTCGCGAGGAACCAGTGGAGGGCGACCAGAGCGGGGTGGTAGCGGGATGGCGTCACGAAGCCTCCTTCAGGGCGCCGACTTCCCCCAGCGACCTGACGAACTCGGCAAGTGCCGCTCCGATCTGATGGGGGGAGTCTTCCTGGAGGAAGTGCGCGCCCTTGACGGTCACCTCCCGCTGGTTTGGCCAGCTGCGGCAGAAATCGCGCGTGCGGCCCCTCATGATCGCCCCGGGATCGCTCAGGACGAGGAGCTTGGGGAGCGTGCTCCGCGACAGCCATTCTCCGTACTGCTCGACGATCGCGGTCACGTCGGCCGGCTCTCCCTCCACCGGGATCTGGCGCGGCCACGCGAGGGTCGGCAGCCTCGCCTCGCGCTCGAGATAGGGCATCCGGTAGGCGATCATCTCCTCTTCGCCCAGCTTGCGGATGACGTTCCGCGGCAGGATGGTCTCCACGAAGAAGTTGTCCTCGAGGATCATTTGCTCGCCCCGGTCGGAGCGCAGCGCCTGGAAGATACCTGCAGCTTCTCCGAAGTCCTCCCAGCGCCGTGGCAGGGCGATCGCTTCCATGTACGCGATCGCCTTGATGTGCTCGGGATGGCGGAATGCCCGGTGGAAGCCCAGAGCCGAGCCCCAGTCGTGCACGACTAGCGTGACATTCCTCGTCAGGTTGAGGGCCTCGAACCACGCGTCGAGATAGGCCGCGTGATCGCTGAAGCGATAGGCTTCGCGGGGCGATTTGCCCGAGCGTCCCATTCCGACGAGGTCGGGGGCGAGGCAGCGCCCGAGCCCGCTGACATGGGGGATGACGTTCCGCCACAGATAGGAGGAGGTCGGGTTGCCGTGGAGAAACACGATCGGGTCGCCGTGACCCGTGTCGACGTAGCTGATTTCCGAGTCGAGCACCCGGACGCGGCGGCGCGGGTGGGGATCGGCAGGGCTGATGTCGGTCATGAAAATACCTCGTTGCGGGTTAGGATCATGGTCGACAAGACACGCCGGCCGGACCCGATGTGACGCTCTGTCACGTTTTGGCTTCCTGTCGTGTCTTGTCTGTCTTTAGGCGGAAGGACCCATGACGCTCGAGCGCGCTTTTGCTGAACTGAGGCCGGCGATGTTCGCGCTCGCCTACCGGATCACGGGCAACCGGGCAGACGCCGAGGAGATCGTGCAGGACGCCTTCGTGCGGCTGCACGATGCCGAGCCGAAGGAGGCGGTGCGCTCGCTCAAGGCCTACCTGACGACCATCACCGCGCGGCTCAGCTTCAACCGCCTGCGCGACCAGCGCGCGCGCCGCGAAACCTATGTGGGCGAGTGGCTGCCCGAGCCTTTAGTGACCGAAGGCGAGCCCGACGTGCACCCCGAGGACGTTTCGTTCGCCCTGGTCGCGGTGCTGGAACGTCTGTCGCCGCTCGAGCGCGTCGTGTTCGTGCTGCGCAATGCGTTCGACTTGAGCTTCAAGGAGATCGCGCCGGTGGTCGGACGCGACGCCGTCGCCTGTCGCCAGATCTTCAGCCGAGCCCGGGCGCGCATGCGCGAGGAACGGCCGCGCTTCTCCGTCGATCGCGAGCGCCATCGCGCGCTGTTGCGCAGCTTCACCGAGGCCGCGCGCGGCGGCGACCAAGCTAGGCTCGTTTCGCTCCTCGCCGCCGACGCGGTCTTGCACGGTGATGGCGGGGGCAAGGCCGTTGCGACCAAGAGGCCCGTCGTGGGAAGCGCAGCGGTCGCGCAGTTCATCATCGCCGTGACCCGGACCGTCCCGGCGGAGGCGACTCTCGACGAGACCGAGCTGAACGGCGCGCCCGGGCTCGTCGTTCGGGCGGGCGGACGCCCCCTTGTCGCCATCCTGATCGATACGGATGGCGAGCGTATACGGTCGGTCTACGCGATCGCCAACCCCGACAAGCTCGACGGCCTCAGGGATGTCCCGCGTTCAATCCCGGGAGGGACCACTCCTTCACCGGCATCGGCTGCGTGACCGGCTTGCCGAGCGCAGGCGCCTCGAGGGCGTACAGGCCCGTGTCGGCGGCGATCCAGATGATCCTGCGGTCCCATTCGATGAGCACGTTGTCCACGGTGCGGTTGTAGCTGTTCCACTTGTCGAGCTCGCCGCCTTGCGGCGGGATGAAGTACGCGACGATCCTGGGCTTTTTCGGATCGCGGATGTCGTAGCACTGTACGCCGGCGTTGAAATGCGCATAGCAGGTGAAGTTCGGGTCGGGCCTTCCCGGCGCCTTGATGTGGGGCGGGTTGTGGGGGCCGAAGCGCCCGCGCTTGTCGCAGAAGGTCTTGTAGGGCACTTCGCGCGGCGGGGTCGGCACCGGCAACTGCGCGATCGCCTTGGGAGCGGCGGGGTCGCGCACGTCGACCACCCACGAGGGCACGTAGGTCTCGTTGCAATCCGGGCTCAGGGTTTCAGGATTGGTGATGACGAAGCCGCGGTCCAGGCGCGCCACGTCGATCGTGTGGAAGGCGATCGCGGTGCCGCGCGTGTGCTTGTAGTCGGGCGTGAAGCGGCCGAGGAGCTTCGGGCTGCGGATGTCCGAAAGGTCGTGGATCAACATGCCGAAGGAACCGTACGCGCTGTAGCCGAGCTTGCCGCCGTCTTCCACTTTCCTCGGCACGTACATCGGCCCGTGTAAGCTCGTAAACGACACCTTGTCGCCGTATTCGCGCCAGCCCTTGTACTGCGCCTCCTCGCCCGCGCGCTGCCCCGGCACCCACCACATCGCGGCCTGCTTGGGACTGGCGGGATCGGACACGTCCACCACCATGATGCCGTTCGTGTGCCAGCGGATCGGGCTTTCCATGTTGACGAAGCTGTCGTCCGGCGCGGTATCGAGGTAGGCGTAGTCGCCGCCGTCGTAATAGTTGCGGTGCGTGCCCGAGCCGGTCTGGACCTTGCGCTTGGGATCGCCGCCGTCCGTCGCGAATTCCGAGAGCAGGACGATGTTCGCCGGATCGGTCGCGTCCCAGATGCGGATGCCGCGCAGGCCGGCGCCCTGCTTGGTTTTCTCGATCAGGCTCGGATCATCGTACTTGCCGTTGGGTGCGGTCGTCGTGGTCGAGGTGATGGGCGAGGAGGCGCCGGTGACGACGATCCACTTGCCGAGTTTCTTGTTGAACGCCACTTGCAGCTGCGAACCGCGGAACGCGCCGTGCTTCACGAGCTTCGGCGCTCGCGGGTCGCTGACGTCGATCACGTCGCCGTTTTGAAGGATGAAGCGCCGCCCGCCGACCGCCATCATCTGCAGCTTGTGGCCGCGTTCCTCCCCCAGCTGGAACACCCCGAGAACGCGCATGTTCTTGGCGTAGCTGTTGCGGTCGAGGTACTCGAGGCTGCCCTTGTGGGGATGCGGATGCTGGTTGGGGAACGCGCTCCCCGTGGAGAGGGCCATCGCGAGCAACGCGGCGCGGGCGCGCGGGATTCGCCTTGCGGAGAAAGTCATTCGAGCGGCTCCTTGGACAGTTCCGTATGATAGTGCACCCATGGACGGTTCAGAGGTTCTCCTCCTTTCCCGGGCGCAGTTCGGGCTGAACATCGGGTTCCACATCCTGTTCCCGAGCCTCACCATCGCGCTCGGCTGGATACTGCTCTATTTCCGCATCCGCTACGCCTGCTCGGGCGACCCCGCGTGGCTGGCGACCTACAAGCTGTGGACCAAGGTGTTCGCGCTGTCCTTCGCGATGGGCGTGGTGAGCGGCATCACCATGTCGTTCCAGTTCGGCACCAACTGGCCGGGGTTCATGCAGAAGGTGGGCAACATCGCCGGGCCGCTGCTCGCCTACGAGGTGCTGACCGCGTTTTTCCTCGAGGCGACGTTCCTCGGCGTGATGCTCTTCGGCATGAACCGGGTACCGGGGTGGGTGCACATCTTCGCCTCGGCCATGGTCGCGATCGGCACCACGCTCTCGGCCTTCTGGATCCTCGCGCTCAACTCCTGGATGCAGACGCCGGCGGGCCACGCGATGGACGCGGGGCAGATCGTCGCCGGGGATTGGTGGCAGGTGATCTTCAATCCCTCTTTCCCGTTCCGCTTCACCCACATGCTGCTCGCCTCGGGGCTCACCGCCGCGTTCGTGGTCGCGGGCCTATCCGCGTGGCGGCTGCTGCGCTCGGCCGAGGACGCGTCGGCGCGCGCCACGCTGCGCACGGGGCTGGTGCTCGCCGCGGTGCTCGCGCCGATCCAGCCTTTCGTCGGCGACCAGCACGGCCTCAACACGCTCGAGCACCAGCCGGCGAAGATCGCGGCGATCGAGGCGATCTGGAAAACGGAGACAAGCGTGCCGCTGGTTCTCTTCGCCATCCCCGACGACGACAAGCGCCGGAACGACTTCGCGATCGAGCTCCCCAAGGCGGCGAGCCTGCTCCTCAAGCACGACGTCGGCGCGGAGCTGAGGGGCATCGACAGCTTCGGATCGGACACCGCGCCGGTGGCCCCGGTGTTCTTCGCGTTCCGCGCCATGGTGGGGATCGGCATGCTGATGCTCGCCGCCGCCTGGGCGGGCGCCTGGGCGACGCGCCGCGGGAGGCTGCCGCCGCGCTGGATGCTGTGGACGCTCTCGGGCTTTACCTTCTCGGGATGGCTCGCGACCCTGTGCGGGTGGCTGGTGACCGAGATCGGCAGGCAGCCCTGGCTCGTCACCGGCATCCTCAAGACCGCCGACGCGGCTGGCGCGGCGTCGGGCGCCCAGCTCGGCGCGAGCCTGACCGGGTATGTGATTACGTATACAGCGATGTTCCTCGCCTACGTGGTCGTCCTGACGCACCTCGCGGGCAAGGGGGCTCACCCATGAACCTCGACCTGCCGCTCGTGTTCGCCGCCCTGATGGGGCTGGCGATGCTCATGTACGTGGTGCTCGACGGCTACGACCTGGGCGTGGGCATGCTCATGCCCGCGGCCGACGCGCGCGAGCAGGAGCTGATGGTCGCCTCGATCGGGCCCTTCTGGGACGCGAACGAGACCTGGCTGGTGCTCGGCGTGGGCATCCTGCTGGTCGCTTTTCCCGTGGCGCACGGCATCGTGCTGGGCGCGCTCTATCTGCCGGTCGCGGCGATGCTGATCGGACTCATGCTGCGCGGGGTTGCCTTCGAGTTCCGCGTCAAGGCCGAAGGCTGGCACCGCGAGCTGTGGAACGCGCTGTTCTGGTTCGGGTCTTTCCTCGCCTCGTTCGCGCAAGGGTTCATGCTCGGCCGCTACATCACCGGCTTTCATGCGGGGTTCGGCTATACGCTGTTCGCGCTCCTCGTGGGCGCGAGCCTGTGCGGCGGCTACGTGCTGCTCGGGGCGACCTGGTTGATACTGAAAACGCAAGGCGTGCTGCAGGGCAAGGCGCTCGGCTGGGCCCGCTGGGGTCTCATGTGGGTCGCACTGGCCGTGGCGCTGGTCAGCCTCGCCACGCCGTTCGTGAGCGAGTCGGTGCAGGCGAAATGGTTCGACTTTCCGCGCACGCTCGCGCCGATGCTGCTGCCGCTTGCCACGCTCGCCGCAGGATGGTGGGTCTGGGCGAGCACCGGGCGCCTCAAGCGCGGAGAGCCCGAGTCCGACTGGGTGCCCTTCGCCGCGGCGGTCGCGATCTTCGTTATCGCCTTCGCCGGGCTCGCCTACAGCCTGTTCCCCTACGTGGTGATCGACCGCATGACCATCTGGGAGGCCGCGTCGCATCCCTCCGCGCTCCGATTCATGCTCGCCGGCGTGGTAATCGTCCTGCCTTTCCTCATCGGCTACACCGCGTTCGCCTACCGCGTGTTCCGCGGCAAGGCGCGAGCCGGGCTGTACGAGTGAAAGAATTTCGCGATATGTGCGCTTTCGAACGGAACGCAAACCCCAGCTAACGCAGAATGAACGCAGGATCCGCCTCGGGGCGGAACCTCTAAGCGTGGCTGATTGTCGAACTTGCTCGTGCGCCGCAATGGCGCGCTCGCGAAAGCGGAAAGAAGAATATGGCGAAGGCGCGGGTCTCGAAGTCCTCCAGCGTTGCCGGGCGGCACAATCACATCGCGCTCGTGCTTCAAGGCGGCGGTGCGCTGGGCGCGTATCAGGCCGGGGTCTACGAGGAGTTGTCCACAACGCCCTATCGGCCCGGATGGATCGCGGGCGTATCGATCGGGGCGGTCAACGCTGCGCTGATTGCGGGCAATCCGCCGGAGCGGCGCGTCGAACGGCTCTCGGAGTTCTGGCATCTGGTCTCCTCCGGCATGGGGCCGATGCCCGACACGCCGCCCGCGCCACCCTGGTTGAAAGCCGTGCAGGAAATGGTTCAACCGCGCAGCGCCTTCAACCAGTTCAGCGCCTTGTGGTCGGCGATGCTGGGCATTCCCGGTTTTTACCTGCCGCGTGTTCCGCCCGCCTTGCTGCAGTCCGACGGGACGCCCGGAGCGCTGAGCGTATACGACCCCGCGCCGCTGCGTGCGACGCTCGAACGGCTGGTCGATTTCGACCTGATCAACAGCAAGAAGGTTCGCTTGTCGGTGGGCGCGGTCAACGTGCGCAGCGGCAATTCGGAATACTTCGACAATTTCGACCG
>JBGQKK010000003.1:0-32765 GCA_041499545.1 Gammaproteobacteria bacterium
CTACAAGAAGATCTACTTCAACTGGCAGAGCGGCAAGGCCGAGAAGTGCATCTTCTGCTACCCGCGCATCGAGGCCGGCCAGCCGACGGTGTGCTCGGAAACCTGCGTCGGGCGCATCCGCTACCTGGGCGTGCTCCTGTACGACGCCGACGGCATCGAGCAGGCGGCGAGCGTCGAGGATCCCAAGGACCTGTACCAGGCGCAGCTCGGGCTGTTCCTCGACCCGCACGACCGGAAAGTGATCGAACTGGCGCGCCGGGACGGCGTGCCCGAAGCCTGGATCACTGCCGCCCAGGGCTCGCCTGTATACAAGATGGCGATGGACTGGAAGATCGCCTTTCCGCTGCACCCCGAGTACCGCACGCTGCCCATGGTCTGGTACGTCCCGCCGCTCTCGCCGATCAGCGCCGCCGCCAACAGCGGCCAGATCGGCGCCAACGGCGAGATTCCCGACGTATCGCAGCTGCGCATTCCGCTCAAGTATCTCGCCAACCTGCTCACCGCGGGCGACGAGGCGCCGGTGAAGCTCGCGCTGGAGAGGATGCTGGCCATGCGCGCCTACATGCGCTCGCTCCATGTGGACAAGCGCGGCAACGTCGCGGCGCTGCAGCAGGTGGGCTTGAGCCTTGCGCAGGTCGAGGACATGTACCGCTATATGGCGATCGCCAACTACGAAGACCGCTTCGTCATCCCGACCTCGCACCGCGAGCATGCGGAGGACGCGTACGACCTGCGCGGCGCGTGCGGCTTCTCCTTCGGCAACGGCTGCTCGGACGGCACCTCCGAAGCGAGCCTGTTCGGCGGCAAGAAGCGCGTCATTCCCCTGAAGGCGCTGAGCGCCAAGGCATCGCCATGAAAACCTATCTCGCGCTGTCGGCCCTGCTGTCGCATCCCGAGCCCGCGCTCCTCGAGGCGCTCGCCGAGATCGGCGCGGCGCTCGACGCGGAAGCGCTGCTCCCACGCGCGGCGCGGCGCGAGGTCGAAGCGCTGATCGGCGAGCTCGCGAGCGGCGACCTGTACGGCCTGCAGGAACGTTACGTGTCGCTGTTCGACCGCAGCCGGGCTTTGTCGCTGCACCTCTTCGAGCACGTGCACGGCGAATCGCGCGACCGCGGCCAGGCGATGGTCGACCTGCTCGCGACGTACGCCAAGCGCGGCGTGCGCGTGGCCGACGGCGAGCTTCCGGACTATCTTCCGGCGTTCCTGGAATTTCTTTCGCTCGCCTCGCTCGACGAGGCGAAGGGCTTGCTCGGAGAAGGCGCGGACATCCTTCGCGGCGTGGGCGACCGGCTCGCCGAGCGCGGCAGCCGCTATTCGGCCGTGTTCGGCGCGCTGCTCGCCATCGCCGGGGAGCCGGGGCTGACGAAAAAGCTCGCCGAGGGATCCTCCCCGGCGGAGGATTTGGCGGTGCTGGATCGCGAATGGAAAGACCCGGAAGTCACCTTCGGCGGGCCGCAGCCGGTCCAGCCTGTTCAGTTCTATCCCAAGAGGACGTCCGCATGAGCGACTTCGTGCATCAACTGTTGTTCGGCATCTACCCGTACGTCTGTCTCGCGGTGTTTCTGCTCGGGTCGCTGGTGCGCTTCGAGCGCGAGCAGTACACGTGGAAAAGCGATTCGTCGCAGATGCTACGCACCGGGCAGCTGCGCTGGGGCTCCAATCTTTTCCACGTCGGCATCCTGATGCTGTTCTTCGGGCATCTCTTCGGACTGCTGACGCCGGCGGAGCTGTATCACGCACTCGGCCTCTCCACCGAAGCCAAGCAGATGCTCGCGGTCGCGGCCGGCGGCATCTTCGGCTCCATGTGCCTCGTGGGACTCGTCCTGCTCGTGCATCGGCGGCTCGCCGAGGCGCGCATCCGCGCCACCTCGACGCCCATGGACATCTTCATCCTGCTGTGGATCCTGGCGACGCTGCTCCTGGGCCTCGTCTCGATCTTCTCCTCGCTGCAGCACCGCGAAGGCGGGGTCATGCTGCTGCTCGGCCAGTGGGCGCAGCACATCGTGACGTTCCGCGGCGGCGCGGCCGACTTCATCCTCGAGGCTCCCCTGATCTACCGGGTGCACCTCTTCTTCGGGCTGACGATGTTCCTCCTGTTCCCGTTCTCGCGCCTGGTGCACGTCTGGAGCGGCTTCGCCGCCGTGGGCTACCTGACGCGCGCCTATCAGATCGTGCGCCCGAGAGGCTGAGGCCGTGGAATCCGGGCCGCCGAGTCTCGACGAGGTGCGGGCGCTGCTGCTCAAGCGGGCCTTGGAGCTCGGGCTTGCGCACGGGTCCGAGGACGAGGTACTCGAGCGGCTGCTCGAGCTCGAAGTGAAGACACCCGAGCCGACCGGCGAGGAGTGCCGCCGCTATTACGACCGCAACGCCGCCCGGTTCAGCTCGGGCGATCTGGCCGAGGCGAGCCATATCCTGTTCGCCATCACGCCGCGCGTCCCGCCTGGCGCATTGCGCGCCAAGGCGGCCGAAGTGCATGCCATGGCGACGAGAGATCCTTCGCGCTTTGCCGAGCTCGCCGCGCAGTATTCGAACTGCCCGTCCGCGGCGCAGGGCGGCTCGCTCGGGCAGATCGGCCGCGGCGATACCGCTCCGGAGTTCGAGGCCGCGCTGTTCGGGGACGCCCGCCTCGGCGTGCTGCCCGACCTGGTCACCACGCGCCACGGGTTTCACGTGGTGCTCGTAGCGCGCCGCATCGCCGGCCGCACCGTGCCGTTCGAGGAGGTGCGCGCCACGATCGAAGCCTTCCTGCGCGAGCGCTCCACCGAGCGCGCGCTCGCGCAATACCTGCAGATTCTCGCCGAAGGCGCGTCGCCGCTGGTGCAGTAGCGCGCCTCGACGCGGAGGAACGACGATGAAACTGGCCGGAAAGATTGCCGCCATCACCGGCGGCGCGCGCGGAATCGGGCACTCGACCGCCGTCAAGTTCGCCGCCGAGGGGGCACGGGTCGCGGTGTGCGACATCAATCTGAAAGGCGTCTACAACTGCACCCGGGCGGTCGTCGACATCATGCTTGCGCAGCAATCGGGCTTCATCGCGACGCCGATCCTCAAGCAGATGCCCGAGAAGGTGCTGCAGGACATGGCGGGCAAGGTGCCGCTCGGGCGGCTGGGCCTGCCCGAGGAGATCGCGAACGTATTCGCCTTCCTCGCCTCGGACGAAGCGAGCTACATCAACGGCGCCGTCATCAGCGTCGACGGCGGCATGACGCTCTGATTTTTTCCTGCTGCGTCCTCAACCGACGCGCCCATCGCAGCCCGGAAGCGGGCACGGCATGTCGTAGAACAGCCGGTTCAGGTACGCGGCCACGTCGTTGATCTCTTCCCGGCTCCAGTCCTGGCCGGCGATTCTCTGCCAGCGCGACACCTGGAAGAGCAGGTCTTCCCACGATTTCACCAGGCGCTTCTCGCGCCAGTGCACCTGCGCGGTGTGGCAGGCGATGCAGGCGGTGCGGTAAAGCTCACCGCCGCGCGCCTGGTCGGGCGGGGACGACTTGTCGGCGGGCGCCGCGCAGCCTGCGGCGAGGGCGAGCGCGAACACCGGCAGCCAGCTTCGAATTCTATTCGCCATCTGACTTCCCTCGTAGTTGCAGAACCAATGATACGGGCTAACCGGGCTTTCCGTCTGCGCGCGCCAGCATCAGGATCGGCGCGTAGACGACCAGGTATACGGCGAACGCCGCCGTCCACAGCGACCCCGAGGCGAGAAGGGTCCAAAGATAGTGCGAGGGCCACAAAGCCGGAGCGAAGACCCGCGTGGCGACAGCGACGGCGAGAAGGACGTAGGCTGCGGCGATCGCGCCGCCTACCGCCAGCTCCCGGCCCGTGTGGCCGAGCGCCGCGCGCGTCATCACGGCAAGTATCATCGTCCCGAAGACGCCCATGGTCAGCGCGTGCAGCCAGTGCGCCGCCCATCCGGCGCCCGCGAGCAGCCACAGCGCCTTGAGGGCGAAGCCGACCGGCATCCACGCGTAGCCCAGGTGAAGCACCCACAGGATCGCCTCGCCGCGCGTGCGCAGGCTGCGCCATCCGGAGAGCCGCGCGCCTTGAGCGATCGCGACCAGCGCCGCGAGCCATCCCGCTAGAGCGCCGTCGGGCTGCCAGAGATCGACCACGGCGACCGCGACCATCAGCGCGATCACCCCACGCTCGAGCCACGGCCGGCTGCGTATTTCGGGCGCCTCCCCGCGGCGGCGCAAGGCGTTCGCGGTGAACGACGGCACGATGCGCCCGCCGATCACCGTCACGACGATCAGCATCAGGTCGATCGCGACGCGCAGGCTGCCGCTCGCAAGCACCGGGTCCCGGCGCGCGAGCCCTGCGATAAAGACCGCATCGGTGATCCACAGCGCCGCGAGGACGAAGAGCAGCGGCGTATTGCGATTGCGCGAGCGCACGAGCGGGGGAGCGAGCAGGATCGCGACGCCGGGCAGGAACGCCAGCTCCGCAGCGGCGAGCGCCCACAAAGGCACGAGGTTCGCGAGCGCAAAGGCCAGGCGCCCGAGAAGCCAGGCCGAGGCCACCGCGGCGAGCGGCCAGCCGGCGAATCCTTTCGCGCCGGTCCAGCTGGGAACAGCGGTGAGCAGAAAGCCGGCGAGCGCCGGGCCGACGAAGCCGTAGAACAGCTCGTGCGCGTGCCACAGCTGCGGAGGCAGCGCGGCGAGCGGCATCGTCCCTCGAGCGACCATGAGGAGCCACGCGGGGACCACGAGCACCGCGCTCAGGCCGGCGGCGAGGAAGAACGGCCGGAAGCCGTAGGCGAACAGCGCGAGGCGGGGAGGCGCGGATGCCGTCAAAGCGATGGGCTGCGGGTAAGGGCTACCCCGACAATGTAGCCGAACACCGCGAGCGCGGCGAGCCAGGCGCCGACGCGCAGGCGTTTCGACCGCCCCGGCCGAAGAGCGACAATCCCGAGCGCGATATAGACGGGCAGCGCCACGATCTTCGCCGTAAGCCAGGAGCTCGCCCCGGGCGCCTCGCGCAGCATGAACGCGAGCCAGATCCCCGCCGCGAGCAGCACGGTGTCGTTGACATGCGGCACGATCCGCGCCCAGCGCCGGCTCAGTTGCGCCGAGTCGAGCATCATCCAGACCCCGCGAAGGAAGAACAGGCTGAAGCTTATCGCCACCGCCGCGAGATGGACGAGCTTGATCGCTACGATGTGCGTCAAAGGCGCTCGGCCACCGCGCGGAAGTGATGGCCGATGATGGCGAGCTCCATCGCGACGCGGAACTTGCGCGGGCGCACGATCAGCGTCCCCCAGAACAGCCGCCAGAACGCGAGCCGCCCGCGGCGCAGGATGCCGAGCGCCCACAGCGAGCGGAGGAACGCGCTCACGTCCGACCCGGCGAGCCGCATGCTGGGGCCGCGCGGTCGCCAAGTCGACAGGAAGGCGCGCACCCGGCGGTAGTAATTGTCCGGCGCGTAGAGCGAGCGCATCAACTCGCGGTAGCCGTCGAACAGGTGAGCGCGGTCCAGCCGCGGGACGAAGTTGAGCACGGCGGCGGTGTTGTCGCCGATGCTGTCGGCGAGCATGCGGCCCTCGCGCGCGAGCCGCTCGTACAGCCGCGTCTGCGGCAGCGCCGTGAGCAATCCCACCATCGCGGTCACCACGCCGGAGCGCTGGATGAACTCGAACTGGCGGCGGAAGATGTCGAGCGGATCGTTGTCGAAGCCGACGATGAAGCCGCCCATCACCTCGAGCCCCGCGCCCTGGATGACGCGCACCGCGTCGGCAAGATCGCGCTTGCTGTTCTGCACCTTGTGGCATTCCTCCAGGGACTCCGTCACGGGAGTCTCGAGGCCGACGAACACCTTCTTGAAGCCGGCGCGCACCATCAGCTCGAGCAGATCGTCCTGGTCGGCGAGATTGACCGAGGCTTCCGTGAGGAAGCCGATATCCGGCCGCGTGCGCTCGCGCCATTCGACCAGCGCGCCGAGCAGCTCGCGCACGCGCTTCTTGTTGCCGATGAAATTGTCGTCGACGATGAACACCATGTCACGCCAGCCGGCGCGGCGCAGGACCTCGAGCTCGGCGATGACCTGCTCGGGCTTCTTTGTGCGCGGCACCCGGCCGTTCATCACGACGATGTCGCAGAATTCGCAATCGAACGGGCAGCCTCGCGAGAACTGCACCGGCATGGTCACGTAGTGGCGCAGTTCGACCAGGTCCCAGCGCGGCACGGGCGCGCGACTCACGTCGGGAAAGGCAGTCGCGCGATAGGTCCCTTTCACCTGTCGGGCGCGCATGTCGGCGACCAGGGTGTCGACGAGGTCCTCGGCTTCGCCGAGCACGAAGTGCGGAATTTCGGGAAAGTCCTTGTGTCCGGTCGTGAACAGCGGTCCGCCGGCGACAACCGTACGGCCCAGCGCGGCGCAGCGCAGCGCGATCTCGCGCGCCGAGTCCTTGTGCACGATCATGCCGGAGAGAAACACCCAGTCGGCCCAGGCGATGTCGCGGTCCTCGAGCGGCTCGATGTTGGTGTCGACGAGCTTCAGGTCCCAGTCGGGCGGTAGCAGCGCGGCGACCGTCAGCAGGCCGAGCGGCGGGAAGGCCGCGCGCTTCGAGACGAAGCTGAGCACGTGCTTGAAGCTCCAGAACGTGTCCGGGCTGCGGGGATAGACCAGCAGGATCTTCATTTTCCTCCTCCGTGGGCTCGGTACGGCTAACCCACGATCATCCACGGAAAGCGCCGGGCCGTGGACGGGAAAATCTGCTCGCTATTTGATCTGGATCAAAACGCCAGACGGAACTTGGGCCCGCTCAGGCATAACTGCGCAGGCGCTGCGAAAAGTCCATCAAGGGCCGGATGCCGCTCGTTTCGGCTCGCCTGCACCAATCCTGGAACTGCCTGACGAGCTGGTCCCTCGGAGCCGCGGAGCGCTCCCACAATGCCGCGAGCTCCCGGCGCATCGAAACCATCGTATACAGCACCTGCGACTTCGGCAGCGCCTCGTTCAACTTCGCGCGCTCGGCGTCGCGGAGTATGCGTTCGTCCGACGTCAACGAGCGCTCGATATCCTGCAGCAGGAGCGCTTCAGCCGGAGCGTGGTGTCGCAGCCGGTCCAGCTCTTTCAGGTAAATTCCCTTCAGGGACTTGGCGTACTGCGCGAGCACTTCGTATCGGTTGGCGATCACCGCCTGCAGCGTCTGGAGGTCGGCCAAGGGCTTGGGCTGTGCGAAGTGGGGCCTCGGCGCCACGTGCTTCACTCTTGCCAGCCGCAGAGCTTGCAAGACGCGGATATACAGCCAGCCGATGTCGATCTCGTACCACTTGTTCGAGAGCTTGGCCGAGGTCGGATAGGCGTGATGATTGTTGTGCAGCTCCTCTCCGCCGATGATGATGCCCCAGGGCACGATGTTCGTGCTCCAGTCGGGCGTGGACCAGTTGCGATAGCCCCAATAGTGGCCCACGCCGTTGATGACGCCGGCCGCCCAGAACGGGATCCACGCGAGCTGCGTCAGCAGGATCAGGCCGCCGGGCGCGAGGCCGAACAGGACGACGTCGATCACGCCCATCAAGGTGATCCCCAATAGCTGAAACTTCGAGTAGACCTTGCTCTCGAGCCAGTCGTCGGGCGTGCCGGCGCCGTAGCGTTCGAGCGTTTCGGGATCGCGCGCGGCCTTGACGTACAGGAACACTCCGCCCCAGAGCACGCGGGCGAGGCCGTAGATCTGCGGGCTGTGCGGGTCCTCGGGCGTATCGCACTTGGCGTGGTGCTTGCGATGCACAGCGGCCCATTCCCGGGTCACCATGCCGGTCGTCATCCACAACCAGAGCCGGAAGAAATGGGCGAGCGCCGGATGGAGATCGAGCGCTCGGTGCGCTTGCTGCCGGTGCAGGAACACCGTAACCGAGACGATCGTGATATGGGTGAGGACTGCGGCGACGATCGTGTAGCCCCACCACGGTAAGTTCAATACGCCGTAATAAAACACGATGGATTCCTTTTTTCCTGGGCCTACTCGACAATCTAGGCCGACGGCAAGGCGTTTTTTTGACTTAGCTCAAGCCTTGTGCATGCGGCGAGCGGCCCTAGTCGAGTCCGAAGCGACGGACGAGCGCAGCTTTCACCGACTGGGTAAGCAGCAGATAGCAAACCAGGATCGCCGTGAGGGCGACCCAGTACGCCGGGGGCAGCGGCGTCAGCCCCAGCAAGGGCGCGAACCCGGAGAAGGGCAGCCATAGGGCCGCGGCGCACACGGCGATCGTCGTGGCGAGCAAGGGCGCGGAGGGCGGGCTGTCGCGAAACGGAACGCCGGCCGTGCGGATCACGTGCACGATCAGCGTCTGCGACAGCACCGACTCGACGAACCAGCCCGATTGGAACAGGCTGTCGCGCGCCTGGAACACGTACAGCAGCGTGAAGAAGGTGGCGTAGTCGAACAGCGAGCTGATCGGCCCGAAGGCGAGCATGTAGCGGCCGATATTGCCGATGTCCCATCTGCGCGGCTGCGCCAGAGTGCTGCTGTCGACGCTGTCGGTCGCGAGCGCGGTCTGGGAAAAGTCGTACAGCAGGTTGTTCAGCAGCACCTGCACCGGCGCCATCGGCAGGAAGGGCAGGAAGGCGCTCGCCCCGACGACGGAGAGCATGTTGCCGAAGCTCGAGCTCGCGCCCATGCGGATGTACTTCATCACGTTCGCAAACACGCGCCTGCCTTCGATCACGCCTTCACCCAGCACGAGCAAGCTCTTCTCCATGAGAATGATGTCGGCGGACTCTTTGGCGATGTCCGTGGCGCCATTTACCGACACGCCGACGTCGGCGGCCCGTAGCGCGGGCCCGTCGTTGATGCCGTCGCCGAGATAGCCGACGACACCGCCACCTCCTCGCAGCGCGGCGATGATACGCGCCTTCTGCTCCGGCGCGAGCTTCGCGAACACCGCCGTTCGCGCCGCCACTTGGGCCAGCGTTGCGTCGTCCATGTGCTCGAGCTCGCTTCCGAGTACGACCGTGCCGGTCTCGATTCCCACCATGGCGCAGACTTTTCTCGTCACGACTTCGTTGTCGCCGGTCAGGACTTTCACCTGCACCCCGCGCTCGTGCAGCGCCCGAACGGCGCCGGCCGCGCTCTCCTTGGGCGGATCGAGAAACGCGACGTAGCCGGCGAGGACCAGCCCTGACTCATCCGCGCCGCTGCACACAGTTTTCGCAACCGGGATGTGCTTGTACGCGACCGCGATCACGCGAAAGCCCTCCTCGTTCAGGCCGCGGACGACGGGAAGCAGGTCAACGCGGCGCGCGGCGGTGAGAGGAACGACCTTGTCCTTTTCCTCGAAGTGCTCGCACACCGCGATGGTTTCCTCCGGCGCGCCCTTGCAGATCAGGATGTGGTGCGTCGGATCACGCGCGACCATCACCGACATGCGCCGGCGCCTGAAGTCGAAAGGCACTTCGTCGATCTTGCGATAGCTGCGCGGGACATGGACGTGCTCGCGCATCTCGGCGTGCTCGAGGATGGCGACGTCGAGGAGGTTCTTCAGGCCCGATTGGAAATGACTGTTGAGATAGGCGAGCTCGAGCACGTGCCGGCTTTCGTCACCGAGAATGTCCACGTGCTTCTCGAGGATCACCTTGTTCTGGGTGAGCGTCCCGGTCTTGTCGGTGCACAGCACGTTCATCGCACCCAGGTTCTGGATCGCGCTCAGGCGCTTGACGATCACCCTCTTGCGCGACATCGCGAGCGCGCCCTTGGCGAGATTGATGGTCACCACCATCGGCAGCATCTCGGGCGTGAGGCCGACCGCGACCGCCACGGCGAAGAGGAACGCTTCGATCCAGTTGCCTTTCGAGAGGCCGTTGACGAGGAACACCAGCGGCACCATCACCAGCATGAAGCGCAGCATCAGCCCGATGAAGCGCTTCACGCCCAGATCGAAGCTCGTCGGCTGGCCCTCGGCCGCGATCGAAGCCGCGATCGCGCCGAAACGGGTGTGCGCGCCCGTTGCGATCACGAGCGCGGTGGCCGCACCGCTCACCACGTGCGTGCCCAGGAAGGCGATGTTGGGCAATTCGAGCTCCGGCACGGCGCCCGGCGGCGCGGCGGCGTGCTTTTCCGCGGGCATCGATTCACCGGTAAGTGCGGACTGGTCGACGAACAAGTCCTTGGACTCGAGCAGCCGCACGTCGGCCGGAACGAGATCTCCTGCGGCGAGGTGCACGATGTCCCCCGGGACCAGGTGCGCGATGGGAATCTCGTGCAGGCGGCCTTCGGCGACGACGGGGTTCTTCGCCGTCGTCTTGCCGCGGTCGCGTCGCGATACGGTCGCCGTCGTGTGCACCATCGCGCGCAGGCGCTCGGCCGCCTTGCCCGAGCGTACTTCCTGAAACCAGGAGAGCAAGGTGGAAAGGACGACTATCACCGCGATGACCAGGGCGCCGCCCGCTTCGCCGCTCAGCTGCGCGAGGGCGGCGAGCACGAGGAGAAGAAGCGAAAGGGGGCTCAGGAAGAGCTTGAGAAGGCGCGTCAGCGGCGCGAGAGGCCGCTCGTGCGCGACCGCATTGGGGCCGAAGCGCGCGATACGCGCGGCGGCTTCGTGCCGCGTCAGTCCCGCCGGCGAGGCACCCAGGCGGGAGAACAGGGACTCGGGATCGAGCTGCGCCGCTTCCTCGACGCCCGGCTGGGCGTGATCGAGTCTATTTTCGGTCTTCAACGCGTCCAGGTCGCGCGCAGGAGATTCTCTTCCTTGTTGTATTGCAGCGCGAGGCTGCCCTTGCAGGCGTCGTGGATGTTCTCGGCAATGCGCCGCGCCAGGTGCGCGTCGGTGGTGGTGACCATCACGCCGCCTTCGATATCCTTGATCGCGATGATCCTCTGCATGGGATGCTCGGCCTTCTCTTTCGCCTCGCAGTTCTTGGCGAGGTTGAGGATCTCGTCGCGGTGGGCCGCGAGATACTCTCCGATCAGGCTTACGTATCCCGCGGGATAGCCGTCGCGGATGCGCTGGCATGCGGGGCACAGTTGCTCGTGCGCGGCCTCGCCCGGCTCGCCGCTCCAGGTCCAGCGGCCCTTGCGGAACATGACGCCGCACTCGGGGCAGCGCGTCGGATCGGGCAGCTTGCCCTTGGCCTTGTAGCTGTCGTGCCTCGGGTCGTCCTGCAGCTGCTCGCGACGCTGCGAGCGGGATCCGCCTCCGCTTCGTCCGCTTTTCATGATGCCTCCGTCCGCGCCGTGCGCACCCGCCGCGTCGCCGGCCGCTTCGCCTTGCCGCGGGTGACGCGCGTGCTGTCCTCGAGCTGGCGCCTGAGCGAGAGGAAGGTGTCGCGCAGGGCGAGGTAGGGATCCTTGTCATGCCGGTGGTTCGACACGATTTCCCTGCCTGGAATGCGCAGGTCGACGCGGACGTGAAAAAGGCGACCACTAGAGCGGTGCCTACGCAATTCCTCGATGCTGACGCGGCAGCTCACGATGCGCGTGTGAAATTTCTCCAGCTTCTCGGCTATTTTCCGCACTCGCGCCTCTAGCGCCGCCGAGCGCGGCAGGTTGAGGACGGTAATCTGAAGGGGGACTCGCATAGTCGCCAGTCTAACCGCGACGGCTGGAACGGACCAGCAGCACCGGCACCGGCGAGTTGCGCACCACCAGATCGGCGTCGCTGCCGAGCAGCATGCGGTTGACCCCGCGCCGCCCGTGCGTGCCCATCACGATCAGGTCGGCCCGCCAGCGCTTCGCCCGTGCGACGAGGACATCCGCGACCCGGCTGGTGACGTTTTCCCACAGCTCGGTTTCCGGCCGGATTCCCCGCGCCGCCGCGAGCTTTGCGGCCCGGTCGAGCACGCGCTTTCCGCCACGCTTCATCGACTCGATGACCGGCTCGATGTCGAAGCCGGCCTCGCTCGAGCTGAAGATCATCATCTCATCGACGATGTGCAGGAGCTTGAGCTTCGCTCCCTGATTCTTGGCGAGCCGCAAGGCTTCGTTCAGCCCGGCGATTGAGGTCGGGCTTCCGTCCACCGGGACCAGGATTCGTTTGTAGACCATGATTTGCTCCCGCTTGCTTGTAGACCGTCATTGTATTCAAGCTAACCGCGACCCTGGGGGAGGCTGTTGATCTGCGTCAAGCCAATGCCGCGCGTCATTCCGTACGATCTGGGTGAGGGCATCGTCCTCCAGCAAGGAAATCCCCAGTGGGGGATCAAGACAGCGCACTGAAGGGCCCCCTGGCGGGATTGTCGGCCGCCGAGGTCGCGAAGCGCCTCCGGGAGGAAGGGCCGAACAGCCTTCCCGCGGCGAAGCGTCCCGGCGTCGCTCGCCTCGTGCTCGAGGTCTTGCGCGAGCCGATGCTGCTGCTCCTGTGCGCCGCGTCGGCGGTCTACCTCCTGATCGGCGACCTCGTCGAAGCGCTCATCCTGGCGGCCTCTATGCTCGTCGTGATCGGGATCAGCGTCGGCCAGAGAGCCAAGACCGAACGCGCGCTCGAGGCCTTGCGCGACCTGTCGAGCCCGCGCGCGCGTGTCGTGCGTGACGGCGTGCAGCAACGCGTCGCCGGCGCCGAGGTGGTGCGCGGCGATGTGCTGATTCTCTCCGAAGGAGACAGGGTCGCCGCGGACGCGCGCCTGCACGCGGCCAACGACCTGACGGTAGACGAGTCCTTACTCACCGGAGAATCCCTGCCCGTCGCGAAGAGCCTTTCCGCGGGGCCCGAGGCGGCGGGCAAGGTGTTCTCCGGGACGCTCGTCGTCCGGGGGCACGGCTACGCCGAGGTCGTCGCCACCGGGGCGCGCAGCGAGCTCGGGCGGATCGGCCGGATGCTCGGCGAGATCGAGTCCGAAAAAACCTCGCTCGAGATCGAGACCGGCAGGATCGTGAGGGTGGTCGCCGTATTCGCAATCGGCTTGAGCGCGCTCATCGCCCTACTTCATGTTGCATTCGGCGACAGCTGGGTGGAGAGCATTCTTTCGGGGCTCACCCTCGCCATGGCGATACTGCCCGAGGAGTTTCCCGTCGTGCTGACCGTGTTCCTCGCACTCGGCGCCTGGCGCATCGCGCGCCGCGACGTGCTGACCCGGCGCATGCCCGCGATCGAGATGCTCGGGGCCGCGACGGTGCTGTGCGTGGACAAGACCGGAACGCTGACGGAGAACCGCATGGCGGTGAAGGAGCTGTTCGCCGACGGGAGCTGGGCCGGCGTCGGTCCCGGCGGGCGGCTTTCCGCGAACCAGCGAGGCGTCCTCGCCCACGCGGCGCTCGCGAGCGAGCTCGCGCCCTTCGATCCCATGGAGAACGCCATTCTCGCCGCGGCGGCTTCCCACGCGCCCGAAGCCGTGGAATGGCGCAAAGCCTGGCGGCTCGATCACGACTACTCGCTGAGCGAAGCCTTCCTCGCCGTGTGCCATGCGTGGCGCGACGCCGGGGGCCGCGCCGTCGTTGCGATCAAGGGCGCGCCCGAGACCGTAGTCGCCGCATGCCGGCTGGAGCCGGACGAGGCGCAAGCGCTGCTCTCCCAGGCGCGCGTCGGGGCGGAACGCGGGATGCGGATCCTGGGCGTCGCCGCCGCGCAATGGTCTTCGGAGGACTGGCCCGCGGACCCGCGGGAATTTCCCTACCGCTGGCTCGGCTTCGTGGCGCTCGCCGACCCGCTGCGGCCCGCGGTGCCCGCCGCCGTCGCAGAGTGCCGGCGCGCGGGCATACGCGTGGTCATGATCACCGGAGACCACCGGGGCACCGCGCTCGCCGTCGCGCGCGAAGCGGGCATCCGCACCGAGGGCGGAGCGCTCACCGGCACGGACCTGGATTCGCTCCCCGAGGTCGAGCTGGCGCGGGCGGTGCGCGGCGTCGACGTGTTTGCCCGCGTGCTGCCCGAGCAGAAGCTGCGGCTGGTCGTGGCGCTGAAGGCGGCGGGAGAGGTCGTCGCCATGACGGGCGACGGCGTGAACGACGCGCCGGCCCTGAGGGCCGCGCACATCGGGGTGGCGATGGGCGGCCGCGGCACCGACGTCGCGCGCGAAGCCGCGTCGCTCGTGCTCCTGCGCGACGATTTCGGCTCGATCGTCGATACCGTGCGGCTGGGCAGGCGCATCTACGACAACCTGCGCAACGCCATGGGCTACCTGCTCGCCGTTCACGTGCCGATCGCCGGCATTTCGTTCCTGCCCCTGGTGCTGGGCGGGCCGATCGTGCTCTTTCCCGTTCATGTCGTCTTTCTCGAGTTCGTGATCGATCCCGCCTGCTCGGTGGTCTTCGAAGCGGAGAGCGGGGAGCGCGAGGCGATGGAGCGTCCCCCGCGCGACCCGCGCGAGCCCCTGTTCGACGGCGCGATGCTCGCGGTGAGCCTCGGCCTCGGAGCGACGGTCCTGCTCGCGGTGATGTTAGTTTACGGGTGGGCTATGCTTGCCGGTCGGAGCGAGGGTGAGATGAGGGCGCTGAGCTTTGCGGTGATCGTGATCGGAAACCTGGCGCTGATCTTCGCCCATCGCTCGCGATCGCAGACCATCCTCGCCACGCTCGCGCGACCCAACCCGATGCTGTGGTGGATGACGCTCGCGGCGCTCGCCGCTCTCGGCCTCGCGATCTACCTGCCGCCGGTGGCGGCCGTGTTCCGCTTTGCGCCCCTCGGGACGACGGAGATCGGACTGGCCCTCGCCGCCGGCCTCGCCGGTGTGCTGTGGAGCGAAGTCTGGAAGCGCCACGCCGGGCGCCGCGGATCATGAGCCGGGTGAGCTCGATGAGGGAGATTTCGGGCAAGCACTATCTGACGCCGCTGTTCGAGCCGGGCTCGGTCGCCGTCGTCGGCGCAAGCGAGGCGCCCGGCAAGGTGGGCAGCGTGCTCCTTTCCAACTTGCTCGCCGCCGGTTACCGGGGGGCGCTGTTCGCGGTCAATCCGAAGTACTCGACGGTAAGAGGGGTGCCTTGCTACGCGTCGGTCGGCAAGGTTCCCGCGCATATCGATCTCGCCGTCGTGGCGACGCCCGCGGGTACCGTGCCGGGAGTGATCGACGAGTGCGGCAGGGCGGGCGTGCGCTCCGCGGTCGTCATCACGGCCGGTTTCTCCGAGGCCGGGTCCGAAGGCGCGAAGCTCGAGCAGGCGCTGCTCGACAGCGCGCACCGCTGGGGAGTGCGTCTCATCGGTCCGAATTGCCTGGGCATCGCGCGCCCCGAGCTGGGGCTCAACGCCACCTTCGCACGCGGCGCGGCGCTGCCCGGGTCGCTCGGCCTGGTGTCGCAGTCCGGCGCCGTGTGCGCGGCCATGCTCGACTGGGCCGCGCCGAATAAGATCGGCTTTTCCTGCATCGTGTCGCTCGGGGGCTCGAGCGACATCGATTTCGGCGAGATCATCGACTATCTCGCGAACGACTCCAAGACCGAGCACATCCTGCTCTACATCGAGGGAATCCGCGACGCGCGCCGCTTCCTCTCATCCTTGCGCGCGGCGGCGCGCACGAAGCCGGTCATCGTCATGAAAGTCGGGCGCCATCCCGCGGGGTCGCGGGCCGCGGTGTCGCACACCGGCGCGATCGTGGGCACGGACGACGTGTTCGACGCGGCGATGGAGCGTGCCGGGGTGGTGCGCGTCTTGAGTGTCGGCCAGCTGGTGGCCGCCGCGCAGGCGCTCGCTTCGCACGTGCGCCCGAAGGGCGACCGGCTCGCCGTGATCACCAACGGCGGCGGGCCCGGCGTGATGGCCGCGGACCGGCTTGCCGACCTCGGACTTTCGCTCGCCGAGCTTGCCCCCGACACGGTGCAAGCCCTGCACCAGGCGCTTCCGTCCAACTGGTCCCACGGGAATCCGATCGACCTGATCGGCGATGCCGACAGTGCGCGCTACAAGGCTGCGGTTTCCGCCTGCCTCGCCGATCAGGGCGTCGACGGGATCCTGGTGATTCTCACGCCGCAGGCGATCACCGAGGCCGATGCGACGGCCCGCGCGGTGGCCGATGCGGCGCGCGGCGCCTCCAAACCGCTCATCGCCTGCTGGATGGGCGAGGCGAGCGTGGCCGCCGCGCGCAAGCTCCTGCACGATGGCTCGATCCCGGTGTTCCGAACGCCCGACCCCGCGGTCGAGATGTTCGCGCACCTCGCCGCCTACTACCGCAATCAGCGCACCCTGCTCCAGGCGCCGGGACCGCTCGCGCACCAGGCCGCGCCGGACGTCGGGGGAGCGCGGCTCGTCATCGACAGCGCTCTCGCCGAGCGTCGCAAGCTGCTCTCCGAAACGGAATCCAAGGCACTGCTCGCAGCGTTTCACATCCCGATCGCGCAGACCGTCCTCGCGCGCTCGGCGAACGACGCCATGCTGATGGCGCAGGAAATGGGCTTTCCGGTCGCCATGAAGATCGATTCGCCCGATATCCCGCACAAGAGCGACGTCGGCGGCGTCCAGCTCAACCTCATGGACGCGGAAGGCGTGCGCTCCGGCTACCGGCGCATGATCGAGGAGGTCGGCGGCAAGCGGCCGGACGCGCGCCTGAACGGCGTCACGGTCGAGCCGATGATCACGCGGCCTCACGGGCGCGAGCTCATCGTCGGCGTCATCCGGGACTCGGTCTTCGGGCCCGCGATCACCGTCGGCATGGGCGGCAGGGCGGTGGAAGTCCTTCGCGACCGCGCTGTGGCACTGCCGCCGCTCAATCCGTTTCTCGTCAGGGCCATGATCGGGCGCACGCGGGTTTCCCGGCTGCTCGGAACGTTCCGCAGGATGCCGGCGGCCGACATGCAGGCGCTCGAATCGGTGCTGCTCAGGATCTCGGAGATGGTGTGCGAGCTGCCGCAGATCGAGGAGTTCGAGATCAACCCGCTCATCGCGGACGAGAGCGGTGAGATTGCGGTGGATGCGCGCGCCGTGGTGAGGGAGGTGCCGCCGACGCGCAACCGCTACGCGCACATGGCGATTCATCCCTACCCCACCGATCTCGTGGCGAAGTGGGAGCTTTCCGACGGCACGACCGTCGAGACCCGGCCGATACGCCCGGAAGACGCCGAAATGGAGCAGCAGTTCGTGCGGAGCCTCTCGGAGCGCAGCCGCTACTTTCGTTTCATGAACTCGGTGCGCGAGCTGACGCCAGCGATGCTGATGCGCTTCACCCAGATCGATTACGATCGCGAAATGGCGTTCGTGTCGGTGCGCGGCGAGGCGGGCCGGGAGGAGGAAATCGCGGTGGCGCGCTACGTGACCAACCCCGACGGAAGGACCTGCGAGTTCGCCGTCGCCGTCGCCGACGCGTGGCAGGGCAAGGGGCTCGGCCGGCGCATGCTCGAGAACCTCGTCGCCGTGGCGCGCTCGCGAGGGCTCGAGGTGATGATCGGCCACGTTCTTGCGGCCAACGAGCCGATGCTCGCCATGTGCGCGAAGCTGGGCTTCCGGATATCCGACCATCCGGAGGATGCGACGCTGAGGCGCGCCACGCTGGATCTCGCCACGTCCCGGCGGGGTTGATCCAGGTCAAGCCGGGAAACGCCGGGTCGCTCACCATGGGCGTGTGGCACCCAACGCGCTACTGAAAAAGCCCGGGTGGCTCGTGCTCGCCTTGGCGGCGGCGGGAGCCGCGGCCTTCTTTTCCCGCGATGCGATCCTGGGCAAGCCGGTCGAGGCCCACGAAGCGATCCGTGGCGACCTCGTTCAGACGGTGGTGGCGAGCGGACGCATCATCACGCCGCAGCGTGTCTCGATCGGAGCGGTGATCACCGAGCGCGTGGCGCGCATCCCGGTGCAGGAGGGGCAGAGGGTGCGCCGCAACGACGTTCTGATCGAGCTGGACGACAGGGACGAGCGCGCTGCGCTCGAGCAGGCGCGCGCGGCCCTGGCGCAGGCGGAAGCCAAGCTGCGGCAGCTGCGCGAAGTCGCGTTGCCCGCGGCGGAGCAGTCCCTGCTGCAGGCGCAGGCCAACGAGCTGCAGGCACGCCAGGCCTACGATCGCACCCAATCGCTGCGCTCGCAGGGTTTCGTCGGCCAGTCCCAGCTCGATGACGCCAAGCGAAACCTGGACGTCGCGGCGAGCCAATTGCGTGCCGCGCGCATTCAGGTGGAGACGAACGGGCCCTCGGGGAGCGATTTCGCTCTGGCGCAAACGGCCCTCGAGCAGGCGCGCGCAAACCTGCGCGCGGCGCAGGCGAAGCTCGAGCAGACAGTGATCCACGCGCCGGCCGGCGGCGTGCTCATCGGGCGCAGCGTCGAGCCGGGAAATGTCGTTCAACCGGGAAAGGAGCTGATGGCGCTCGCGCCTTCGGGCGAGACCCAGGTCGTCGTGCAGATCGACGAGCGCCAGCTCTCGCGGCTCGCGCTCGGGCAGAAGGCGCTCGGGTCGGCCGACGCCTTTCCGAACCAGCGCTTCGCGGCGGAGCTCGTCTACGTCAACCCCGCGGTCGATCCGCTGCGCGGCTCGGTCGAGGTGAAGCTGCGGGTGCCTGAGCCGCCGGCGTATCTGGTGCAGGACATGACCGCGTCGGTGGACATCGAGGTGGCGCGGCGCGCCGACACGGTCTACGTTCCGACCGAGACCGTGCACGACGTGAACGGAACCCAGCCCTGGGTGCTCGCGATCCGCGGGTTCCGTGCCGCGCGCCAGCCGGTGAAGCTGGGCTTGCGCGGCGACGGGCGGATCGAGATCCTCGACGGCGTCGAGGCGGGCGACAAATTGATCCCCGCGACCAACGCGGTCGTGAGAGCCGGGCAGCGCGTGCGCGCGGTCGCTCCGCAGAATTCGCCCCGATGAATCGCTTCACTCCTTTCGAATGGATCGCAGCGACGCGCTTCATGCGCGAGGGGCTGGTGCAGACGCTGCTGATCGTCGCCGGCGTCGCTCTGGGCGTTGCGGTCATCGTATTCATGTCCGCGGCGCTCGCCGGCTTGCAGACCAACATCATCCGCCGCACGCTCAACTACATGGCGCCCATCGTCGTCATTCCGCCGCAGCAGGTCGCGCGGCCGCTTCGGGAAGACGGGAAAGGGTCGGCGGTCCTGGTGCAGCCCAGGTCGCAGCAATTGCGTTCGATCGACCAGTGGCAGAAAGTGCGCGCGCAGATCGAGCGGCTCCCGGATGTGACCGCCGTCACCCCCGTGGTGTCCGGGCCCGGCTTCGCCCTGCGAGGGGACGCCAACAAGGCCGTCAACATCACGGGCATCGAGCCCGACACCTACCTCAACGTCATTTCCCTCGGCGACAAGATCGTCGACGGGAAGCTGAGCGTCTCGAGCTCCGACATCATCATCGGCACCGAGCTGGCGCAGGACCTCGGCGCCGGCGTGGGCGACAAGCTGCGGCTGACGACCGCGAGCGGCGCTTCGGCGACGCTCAACGTGACCGGAATTTTCGATTTCGGCAACAAGCGGGTCAACGAGGCCAACGTCTACATCAGCCTGCACGTCGCGCAAAGCCTGCTCAACCTCGTCGGCGGCGTGTCGAGCATCGAGCTGAGGGTGCGCGACCCGTTCGACGCTGAAACCGTCGCACGGATCATCCAGGACGAGACCGGCCAGGAGGCCGACAGCTGGATCAAGACCAACGCGCAGTTCTTCACGGCGATGCTGGCGCAAACGCTCACCAACCGCCTGATACGCTTTTTCGTCGGCCTGACCGCGGCGCTCGGGATTGCGAGCGTGCTGGTCGTCTCGGTCGTGCAAAAGTCCAAGGAGATCGGCATCCTGCGCGCCATGGGCACCTCGCGCGGCCAGGTGCTGCGCGTGTTCCTGCTGCAGGGGGCGGTCATGGCGCTCGCCGGCTCCATTCTCGGCTCGGGCCTGTCGTTCGTGTTCATCGCCTTCTTCCGCAGCATCGCGAGGAATCCGGACGGCACGCTGATGTTCGTGATCGAGATCGACGCGCCTCTGATCGCGGTGACCGCGATCGGGGCCACGCTGGTCGGGCTTCTCGCCGCGGCGCTGCCGGCGCGGCTCGCGTCACGGCTCGATCCGGCGGTGGCCATTCGGGGATGAACGTGGCCGAGACGGCTTCCGCCGAAACCCTGCGCCTCGAGGGCGTGCGCAAGTCCTACGGGGTCGGCACGCCCGTCGAGACCGAGGTGCTGCACGGGATCGATCTGCGCGTCAAGTCCGGCGAGTTCGCCGCGCTGATCGGACCGTCGGGAGGCGGCAAGAGCACGCTGCTGAACCTCATCGGTTTGCTCGATCAGCCCACCCGCGGGAAGGTGTGGATAGAGGGAGTCGAGTCGGACAGACTGGGCGACGCGGAGCGTACGCGCCTGCGAGGCCGGTCGATCGGCTTCGTGTTCCAGTATCACTATCTCCTGCCGGCGTTCACCGCGCTCGAGAACGTCATGATGCCCATGCTCGCCGTGCGGGGATTTCCCGATGACGCGATGCGCGAGCGCGCCGCGACGCTGCTCGATCAGGTCGGGCTCACGCCCTGGAAGGATCAGAAGACGAACGACATCTCCGGCGGCCAGCAGCAGCGGGTCGCGGTGGCGCGCTCGCTTGCCATGAAGCCGGCGCTGGTGCTCGCCGACGAGCCCACGGGAAACCTCGATACCAACACCGCCGACGGCGTGTTCGACGTCCTGCGCGCGGTCAACGAAGCGAGCGGAACGACCTTTCTCATCGTGACGCACGACCCGCGGCTGGCGCAACGCTGCGACCGCATCATCGAGCTGGTCGACGGCCGTTTCGTGGCCGACCGGCTCAACCCCAACGTGGTCCGGCGCAGCGGGGCGACGTTTTCGGAGAGCGCGCAACGGGCTTCGTGACGCGCCGAATAGAATACGCTTTGGAGGAATTCAAATGACCAAGCATTCGAAGCAGACTTCGGAGGAAATCGATTTCGCGGAAGTGACCAAGCTGATCCACGCGCTGGAGCGCGATCTCGCCAGCGTGCGCAAGGGCTCCCGCGACGTGCAGCTCCTGCGCGACGAAGTGGAGACGCTGAAGAACGTGCTCAACTCGCCGATCCGCAGGCATCATTGGGTGCGGGAGGGCCTGCATGCGGTGCGCGAGGCGGTCGAGAATGGAATGGAAACCGTTGTCGCGGACGGCCTGAAGGCGGGACAATACATCGCCGAGATCGGCAGAATACTCGGCATGTGAGCGCGTCCTCCGCGCTCGACTTCGAGGGAGGAGAGGCATGCAGCAACAGTCTGCAGTCACGCGCTCGCGCTTAGGGCTGTGGGTCGGCGCTTTCGTCGGCTTCTACCGTCCCGGGGTCGAGGAAGTACGGCGCCTGGACGCCGTCTCCAAATTCCTCTACTCCGCCCGCAGCGTGATTCTGGTCATATCCGCGCAGGCCGCGATCATCGCCGGGCTGCTTGCGCTCGCCGCCCGGCGGTTCGATGCGCTCGCGTTCGTGCTGGTTCTCGCCGGCTTCGTCGCCGCGCACATGATCAGCAACCTGAGCAACGATTACTTCGGCTACCGGCGCGGCCACGACACGCCCGATTCGCCGCGCATGCGCTACACGGTTCATCCGCTCGCGAGCGGCGTGCTCGAGGCGCGGACGCTCCTGACCGGGCTCGCGATCCTCGCCGCGATCGGCCTGGGCATCGCCGCGTTCTTCATCGCCGAGCGAGGCTGGCCGGCCCTGGTCTTCGCCCTGGCGGGCATCGCGCTGCTCTTCCTCTACGACGCGGCGCCGGTGCCGCTGAAGAGCGTCGGCCTGGGAGAACCGGCGGTGTTTCTCGTGTGGGGGCCGCTGATGATAGGCGGCGGATACGCCATGATCGCCGGAGAGATCTCGCCCGGCGCGTTCACCGCATCGGTTCCCTATGGGCTGGGCGTGATGGCGATCCTCGTCGGCAAGCACATCGATCAGAGGGACTTCGACGCGGGGAAGGGCATTCGTACGCTGCCGGTGCTTCTGGGCGAACGGGCGGCTCGCGCGCTCAACGTCGCGACCATCGTGCTCATCTATGTCGTCACCGCGGCGCTGATCGCCTTCGGGCAGCTGACGCCGTTCGCCGCGTTCATCGCGGTCGCGCTCCCACGCGCCTGGCGCGCCGTGAAGCTCATGAGTCAACCCCGTCCGCAGGCGCCGCCCGAAGGCTACGTCGGCTGGCCCCTGTGGTATCACCGGGCGTGCCTCGCCCACAACCGGGTGTTCGGCTGGGCCTATATCCTGGGATTGGCGGGCGGCGCTGCCTGGCCCGGCGTGCGGCTCTGAGAGGGCTGCGCGAAAGACGCGCGGCCGAATCGGAGCTCGATATAGCTCCCGAGAATCGCCACGGCCGGATAGAGCACCCGTTCCTCGAGGTCGGCGTGGTGAACCAGCCGGAGCGCGAGCTCGGCGTATTCGACCCGGTTCTGTGCCTTCGCGGCCGCCACGAGCTCCTCCACGGCCGCGGTGATCATGCGGTGCTCCGCGAGCATGTCGAGGATGCCGTTGCGCAAGCGCTCGCTCATCGCGAGGGCCTCGCTGAGCTCCGTGTCGCTCGGCCTCAGGCCCCGCGATACTTCCTCCAGCAGCCCGAGCGGGGGGTGCGCGAATACCTCTTCCTTCTCCATATGCGGAGTCATGACGCGCAACAGCCGCTTCGCGGCGGCGCCGATCGCGCCGACCTCCCGGGAGGCGCGCGCGACGCCATCGTGCAGCTCTTCGTGGTCGAGCTTGAGCACCTGTGGAATGGCGAGCGGCATTAAGGCCTCGAGTTCAGCCGGCGGTATGCCGTGCCGCCGCACGCGCCCGGCGCCTCTCGCCTCAGTGCGACTGCCCCAGCACCTTGCGCAGCCCGTCCACGTCGAGAATGTGGATGCGCTTCTGCTGGACGCTGATCAGGCCGTCGTCCTGGAAGCGGGAGAAGGCACGGCTCACGGTTTCGAGCTTCAGGCCGAGATAGCTGCCGATCTCCTCGCGCGTCATGCGCAGGTTGAACTCCGAAGGGGAGTAGCCGCGCGCGGCGAAGCGCTGCGAGAGATTCATGAGGAAGGTCGCCAGGCGCTCCTCTGCGCGCATCGTGCCGAGCAGCAGCATCACGCCGTGCTCGCGCACGATCTCGCGGCTCATGACCTTGTGAAACTGGTGCCGCAACTCGTGCATGTCGCGGCCGAGGCTCTCCAGCCGCGAATATGGGATCACGCACACCTCGCTGTCTTCCAGCGCGACCGCGTTGAGGACGTGCGCGTCGGGACCGATTCCGTCCATGCCCATGATCTCGCCGGCCATGTTGAAACCGGTCACCTGGTCCCGCCCGTCCTCGAGCGTCTGCACCGTCTTGAAGAATCCGCTGCGGACCGCGTAGATCGAGCTGAACTCGTCTCCCGCCCGGTACAGGCTCTCTCCGCGCTTCACGCGGCGCCGGGTGTAGATCAGCTGGTCGACCCGGTCGACTTCCTGCCCGGAGAGGCCGCAGGGCAGGCACATTTCGCGCAGGCCGCAGGTGGAGCAGCGGGTCTGGACCTTCGCGACGTTCCCGTACGTCGCTTCGCGGACCGGGGTCGCGGGCCCGAGAATCGGGACGAACACGGCTGCGCTTGCTGTGGCTGTCATGGTGGTTTCCTTTCTCAATTTCGGATTTTTTGCTGTTCTAGTGACGTGTGGCGCCGAGCCCCGCGATGACCTCGCGGACCTTGGCGATTTCGCTGCTCTTGTCGAAGAAGTACGCGGCTCCCGCCTCCATGCAGACGCGGCGGTACTGCGCATTCGGGTGGTTGGTCAGGACGATGAACACCGTGTCCGGCGTCTGCGGGTGCGCCCGGCGCAGCACGTCCAGCCCGCTGCCCCCGATGAGGTGGATGTCGAGCACGACCGAGTCCGGCCGCGTGCGCAGGATGCCTTCGAGCGCCTCTGCGGGCGTTTCCGCCTGGCCCACCACGGTCACGCCCTCGATGCCGCCGAGCATCGCGGCCAAGCGCTCGCGGACCGAGGCCGAGTCCTCGACGATGAAGACGTTCATCTCGGCTTCGGACGGGGCGGTCTGCATGCCTACAGTATGCAAAGCGACGCCGTATCGGGCCATCAGCGGCGGCCTAAATGGGCGGTCGGAAAGCGCTGAAATGCGCTGTAGGAGGAGTCCCCTGGCGACTGGGAATCGTCCTACCACCGGAGAACTGCGCGCAGGGACGGATCGCGAGTTCCGCGGCAAGACAAGGACTGCGGCGAGCGCGCTCCCGGCTGCTCCCGAAAGAACTCTGGAATCAACGGCTACCGGCACGTTCGGCCTTCCGGCCGTACATGGCGGAGTCGGCGGAATTCAGGAGTGTGGCGCCATCCATGCCGTCCTCGGGGAAGAAGCTCATCCCGACGCTGCAGGCGATGCGAATGGCTCCGCGCGTCGTCGGCACCTCCCCCCGCAGGGATACGAGAACCCGGTTCATCGCCTGGGCTATCCCGTTCCGGCTTTCGGTCTCGTCGAGCAGCAGGACGAACTCGTCGCCGCCGAAGCGCGCCGCTATGTCGCCCGCGCGGACCTGCCCGGCGAGGCGCTCGGCCACGTGCCTCAGGATCTCGTCGCCGACGGCATGGCCGAAACGGTCGTTCACGCGCTTGAGCCCGTCGACATCGACCATCGCCACAGCGAAACTCCGGCCGTGCCGCTGCGCGCGAGCGATCATCTGCGACAGGCGCTCATTGAGCAGATACCGGTTGGGCAGGCCGGTCAGCGCGTCATGGTTGGCCTTGCGTTCGAGCCGCTCCCGCTCGGCGCGGGCCTCGGTGACGTCGTCGAGCACCGCAACGTAGTGCGTGAGCTTGCCGCCATCGTCCGGAACCGGCGCGATCATGAGATGGTTCCAGAACAGGCTGCCGTTCCTGCGGTAATTGCGCAGCAGGACGCTCGCCGGACGCTTCTCCGCCAATGCCGCGCGCAGCGCATCCAGCTCGGGCTGCTCGCGGTCGTCGCCCTGCAGGAAGCGGCAGTTGCGCCCTAGGATTTCGTGCAGCAGGTAACCGGTCAGGCGCTCGAAGGCGACGTTCGCGAATACGATCGGGTGATCCGCTACGGTGACGTCGGCCACGACGACCGGAATGACGCTGGCCCGCAGGGCGCGCTCCAGCAGCGTCGACTGCGACCCGATCGCAGCGGCGGACTTACCGGGGTTCCTCGCCGGATTCAGTAAGCGCACGGCGGAGTCAGGAAGAAAAAGGCCGCGCAGGGGCCCGCACCGGCAGACCCCCGCGCGCCAAGGCCCTAGGGAAGGGCCACGAAATCGGCCATTGCGGGGTCAGGGAGAAGAGGGCCCACAACGACCGAGAAGCCTTGCTCGCGGCATCGCTCAAGTTCTCGCCACTCCTGTGGAAAATTCGGGTTTTACCCGTTTCATTTCGCATCGTGATGACGAAAGCATGGCCGGACAATACGCGCGAACGCGTACGTGGCAGCACGTAGGGGGTTGCCTGACAGGTTGAGAACTAGGGGTTCGAAATGCGCTTGCGACGTGCCGCCGGCGCGGCCTGGAACAGGCCCGCGGCACGGGCAATGGCGGCAAGTCCGACGAGCGTCTTGGCTCCGGCCTTGCGCATAATGCGCGCGCGATGGATCTCGACGGTGCGGTGGCTGATTGCCAGGCGGCGTGCGATGTCCTTGCTGGAGTGTCCGGCCACGATGAAGGGCAACACATCGCGCTCACGGCTCGTCAACTCCTGCAGCGCCTTGCGCGCCGCCTCTCGCGACGCGCGTTCCGAGCGCCGGGCCGCGTCCTGTGCCAGCGCCTCGCCGACGCGGGCGAGCAGGGTGCGGCTGTCGGCGGGCTTTTGCAGGAAATCGATCGCGCCGGCCCGCAGCGCGCGCACCGAGCTCGGCACATCGCCGTGCCCGGTGAGAAAGATGATGGGAAGCTCGACGCCGCGCGCGGCGAGCGCTCCTTGCAGCTCGATGCCGCTCATTCCGGGAAGACGCATGTCCAACACGAGGCAGCCGGCCTGCCCGGGCTCGCAGGCCTCGAGGAAGCGCTCGGCGCTCTCGAAGAGCTTCACGCGGAAACGTCTGCCCTCGAGGAGCTGGGCCAGCGCGTCGCGCACCGCCGCGTCGTCCTCCACCACGTAGACGGTCCCGGTCACGACGTCGCCGGTAAGGTGAAGTGAATCACTCCGCACGGGCCGGCCTCGGCCCAGATGCGGCCTCCGTGCGCCTCGACGATCGAGCGGCTAATGCGCAATCCCATGCCCAGGCCGTCCTGCTTGGTCGTGTAAAACGGCTCGAAGATCTTCTCGGCGACGTCCGGGGCTATGCCGCGCCCGGTGTCGGTCACCGTGATCCGGATCGAGCCGTTCTCGGCCCGAGTACGAATGGCGACCGTGCCTTCGCCTGCGCCGCCGGCACGGACCGCCTCGATGCCGTTGCTCACGAGGTTCACCAGCACGTGCTCGATGCTGAGCGCGGAGGCCATGACCTTGGGCAGCGTATGGGCGAGATCGAACTCGAGCCTGACGTTGCGCGCCCGCGCGTCTGCGGCGAGAAGGCCGAAGGCCTGGCGTGCGAGCGCGTTGGCGTCCATCGGCTCTTTTTGCAGCTCGCCCTTGGTGAGGAACGAGCGCAGCTCGCGGATGACCTTGCCGGCGCGCTGCGCCTGCGTCGAGATCTGCTCGAGGTTCCGCGCGAGGTTGTCCGACGAAACGTCGCCCGCGCGCAGCTTGTCCAGGCAGGCGTCGCTGTAGCCGGCGATCGCTGCAAGCGGCTGGTTGAGCTCGTGTGCGAGCGCGGTCGCAAGCTCGCCCGCGGTATGCAGCCGGTGCATGTGCGCGAGCTCGGCGAGGCGCTGGCGCGCCTCGTCCTCGGCGAGGCGCTGCTCGGTGATGTCGATGCCGGTGCGGATGATGTATTCCACCCGGCCCGCGCCGTCGTGCAGGACATTGTTCGACCAGGCGATGAGCCGCCGGGTGCCGTCCGCGCGCTGCCAGGCGCTTTGGGTTCGGTTGGGACCGCCCCCCGCCGCCAGCTCGGCGAAAGTCCGCCTGACATTCCTGACGTCCTCCGGGTGGAGCAGCAGGTCGAACACGCTCGTGCCCTGAACCTGCTCGAAGCTGCGGCCGGAAGCTTCTTCGCATGCGCGGTTGAAGCGCACCACCACCCCGTCTCGGTCGGTCACCATCACGAGGGCTGGCATGGTCGCCAGCACTTCGGAAACGAAGTTGCGTTCGGCCAGCAGCTTCGCGTCGGCGTCTTCGCGAACATGCACCTCCGCCGCCAGCTCCGACGTCCGTTCCGCCACGCGCTCCTCGAGCGTGCCCGCGAGCCGGCGCAGCTCCGCCTCGAGGTTTTTCAGCGGCGTCACCTCGGTAAAGGCCACGACCACGCCCTCGATCCGGTTGTCGAGCGTGCGGTACGGGGTGATGCGCCTGAGGTACCAGTGGCCGTCCTCGCTGCGGACTTCCTTCTCGCGCGCGGCAAGCTCGCCGATCACCGCGTCCACGTCACCGTGCAGCTCCGGGTCGGCGAAGCGCGCGACGATGTCCCCGATCGGCCGCCCTATGTCGCCCGGGATGAGCTTGAACAACCGCGTTGCGGCGGCACTGAAGCGCTTGATCCGGTAGTCCGCACCGAGGAACAGCGTCGCGATGTCCGCGCTGGACAGCAGGTTGGCGAGATCGTTGTTCGTGGACTCCAGCTCTTCGAGCTTTTCCTGGAGCTGGCTGTTCACGGAGTTCAATTCCTCGTTGAGCGACTGCAGCTCCTCTTTCGAGGTTTCGAGCTCCTCGTTGGCCGATTGCAGCTCCTCGTTCATCGACATCGCCTCCTCGTTGGAGGCCTTCAGCTCCTCGTTGGCGCTCTCCAGCTCCTCGATCGCGCTCTGCAGCTCCTCGCGCGTGCTCTTCAGCTCGAATTCGAGCTGCTTGACGGTGCCTTCCTCGGCGCGGCTCGAAGCCGCCTTTGCGGCGGTCCGCTTTTGCTTCGATTCGTCCTCGAAGGTGACGAGCAGCAGCTCCTCTCCTCCCCGCGGCCCGCGCACCGGACGCGCGCCGACCCGCACCGTGACGGTGCTGCCGTCGCGCTTGACGCCCGGTGCGCTCAGAACCACCCTTCGGCCTTGCCGGCGTGTCTCCTGGACGGCGGCGCGGACGCGCGGCCGGAGCCCCTCGCGCGCGAGCGCGATCAGGTCGAGCGTCGGCGCGCCGCCCGGCTGCCTCAGGTACCGGTGAGTGGGCCCGTGGAAATACAGGATCTCGTAGTTTCGATTGATCAGCGCTGCGGCGGGCGCGTAGTCCTCGAGCAGCAAGCCCCTCGCTAGTTCCGCAACGCCGGCCGCCGGCGCGGGGGATGCAGACGCCTGCCCCGGGCGGAGCTCATCGCCCGAGCGGCCGGCCTGAATCGGAAATTCCATGCGCCCGCGCCGGGACGCCGCGGCACCGCCCCCGCGGCGGCGATAGATACGCCATTTCTTCGAGACCGGCTCGAACAGGTCGATCTCCCGGCCTACCGTCTCGGATGGCCCGAGCGCGAGGAAACCGCCTTCCCGGAGCGCGAAATGCAGCAGCAGCACCACTTTCCGCTGCACTTCGGGCTCGAGGTAGATGAGGAGATTGCGGCAGCTGATCAAGTCGAGCTTGGAAAACGGAGCGTCGCGCAGGATATCTTGCGACGCGAACAGCACCGAGTCGCGCACCTGCTTGTTCACCTGGTAGGTGTGATCGTCGAGCCGGACGAAGAAGCGGCTGGTCCGCTCGTCGCCCACCTCGGCGAGCTCGCTGGCGGTGTAGACGCCGCGGCGCGCGAACGCCAGCGCGCTCTCGTCGATGTCCGTGGCGAAGATCTGCAGCGGCCAGGTCTTTTGTGTCGCCGCGATCTGCTCGATGAACAGCATGGCGATCGAATAGGCTTCTTCGCCTGTAGCGCAGCCCGGCACCCAGATGCGCAAGGGCGTATCGGCGACTTTCTCCTGCAGCAGTTCCGGAACCACCTGTGCCTCGAGCACCCGGAACATCTCGCGGTCGCGGAAGAAATTCGTCACGCTAATGAGCAGGTCCTGCGACAGCAGCTTCAGCTCTTCGGGCCGGTCGCGCAGCAGTTTCGCGTAGTCGGCGAGGCGCTCGATGCGGCTGAGCCCCATGCGGCGCTGCACGCGCCGCAGCAGCATCCCCTTGCGGTAGGAACGGAAGTCGAACTTGGTGCGCGTGCGCAGCAGCGCCAGGATCGGGGTGAGGTCGGGAGAAACGCTCGCCGGCGCGATGCCGGGCTGGCCCGGAGGAACGAAGTGCCTCACGTACTTGATCAGCGCCGCCGGCATCTCCTCGACCGGAAGGACGAAGTCGGCGAGGCCCGAGGCGACCGCGCTGCGCGGCATGGCGTCGTACTCGGCCGATCGGGGCTCCTGGACCATGGCCATGCCGCCGTTCGCCTTGATCGCCTTCAAGCCCAGCGTGCCGTGGGACCCCGTGCCGGAGAGGATGATGCAGAGCGCGCGCTCCTGCTGGTCTTCCCCCAGCGAGCGCAGAAAGATGTCGAGCGACGTATGCACGGCGCTGGGCTCCAGCGGATCGGACAAGGACAAAATGCCGTCCTTGATGCGCATGTACTTGTTCGGCGGCACCACATAGACGTGATCGGGTTGCACCCGGACGCCCTCGGCGGCCTCGCTGACGGCCATCGCGGTCTGCTTCTCGAGCAGCGGCACCATGTAGCTCTCGTGTCGGCGATCGAGGTGCGGCACGAGAACGAAGGCGATGCCGCTGTCGGCCGGCATGGCGTGGAAGAATCTCTTGAAAGCATCCAGTCCGCCGGCGGAGGCGACCATGCCGACCACGGCGAGCGCGGTGCTCGTCCCCGGGCCGTGCTGCAAATCCTGCTGGGACGCGGCGAGGTGAACGGCCGGCGCGGCGGCGCGGCGCCCCGCGTCCGGAGGCGGAACGGCGAGCCGGGAGCGCGCGCGGCCGGCCCCTTTCGCGCGCTGGGTCGGCCTGGGCTTGTTCATCGGAACCAGCCTAGGACAGGCTCAGGCACTGTCCCTGTCCGGGTCGTCGACCAGCCGGTGGTGGATGGCGTAGCGAATGAGCTCGGCGGGGTTGCTCATATTCATTTTCTGCATGATGCGCGCCTTGTGCGTGCTCACCGTCTTCACCGAGAGGTTGAGCTCCGCAGCGATGTCCGACACGGCCTTGCCGGAGACCAGCTCCCGGAACACCTGGAATTCGCGATCGGAGAGCGCCGCGTGCGGGGGGCCGTCGGTTTGCGGCATCGCGCCGAGGGCGAGCTGCTGCGCCACCGAGTCGGTGATGAAGGCGCCGCCGGCCGCGACCTTGCGGATCGCCGAGACGAGCTGCGCCGAGGCGCTGTCCTTGGTGAGATAGCCGGAGGCGCCGGCCTTGATCGCGCGCACCGCGTACTGCTCCTCCTCGTGCATGCTGAGCACGAGGACGCGCAGCTTGGGTTTTTCCGCGCGCACCTGCTTGATGAGCTCGATGCCGCTCCTTCCAGGCATCGACATGTCGAGCAGGAGCACGTCGAAGTCGAGGGCGCGCACCCGCTCGAGCACCTCGTGCCCGTTCTGCGCCTCCCCGATCACCGACAGATCCGATGCCGCGGAGAGGAGTTGCTTGAGACCCTCCCGGACGATCGTATGGTCGTCGGCGACGACGATGCGGATCATGGCTTGGCCGCCTCCGGCTCCAGGGGAATCGACACCTCGATGCTCGTGCCGCGGCCAGGCTCGCTCGCGATGCGCGTCTCCCCCCCCAGCAGGACGGTGCGCTCGCGCAGGCCGAGCAGGCCGTAGGTCTTGTGCGTGCGCGCCTCGGCGGGGCTGAATCCCAGCCCGTCGTCCCGCACGGTGAGCTTCAGGACGCCGTCGGTCCGCTCGAGGGCGATCTCGACCCGCCTGGCCTTGGCGTGCCGCGCCACGTTGGTGAGCGATTCCTGCAGAATGCGGTACAGGGCGCTTGCGCGCGGTTCCGCGAGCTCGAGATCGGGCGGGTCGATCTGCAGAGCGCAGGAGATTCCGGTCCGCTCGCTGAAGTTCTGCGCGAGCCACTCGGTCGCCGGGACTAGGCCGAGGTCGTCGAGCATCAAGGGCCTCAGGTCCGCCGAAATGCGCCGTGTCGCGGCCACCGTGGCGTCGAGCTGCGCCTGCATCGTGTCGAGCTTGTCGGCGAGCGAGGGCGCGCCCGCCGAGAGGTTTCCCTGCATCCAGGCCACGTCCATCTTGAGCGCGGTGAGAGACTGTCCCAGCTCGTCGTGGATCTCCCGGGCGATGCGGCGCTGCTCCTGTTCCCTGACCGTGTGCGCGGCGACCGAAAGTTCGCGCAGCTCCTCCCGGGACCGCCTGAGCTCCTCGTCCGCCTGCACGCGCTTGGTCACGTCGCGCAGGATCACGGTGAAGAGCTTTCTCCCGTTCTCGACGTGCTGGGAGATCGACGCCTCGATCGGAAATTCCTCTGCGCTCGCGCGCAATCCGTAGAGCACGCGCGGATCGCCCATGCGCCGCGAGCTCGTGCCGCTCAGGCTGAACTGCTCGAGGTGGCTGCGGTGGGCGGCGCGCAGGCGCTGCGGGATGAGCGTGTCGAGCGGCCGCCCCAGGACGGCGGCGCGGGGCCAGAGAAACACCTTTTCGGCCGCTTGGTTGTAGAGCACGATGCGCTGCGATTCGTCCACCGAAATGATCGCGTCCATCGCCGAATGGACGAGGTCGCCGACCCGGGCTTCGGCGCTTTGCAGCGCGGTGTCGGCCGCCCTGCGCTCGTCGGTTTGCCGGTAGAAGAGCACGACCGCGAGCAGCATCACCAGCGCGCCGACGACGGTGGCGACCGCGTACATTTCGTGCCGGTAAAAGCCGAAAAGGCCGGCGGCGAGCGCGAGCAGGACGGTGAAGACCCCGAGCGCGAGCACCGGCCCGAAGATGATCAGCAGCCTGCCCCGGACGTACCGGCCGTTGCCGTTAGGCAACGCGTCGTCGGGTATTCTCATCGGGATTTGACCCACGTCAAACTTTCCGGGCTTGCCGGCTCCATAGTGACGCATGGTCGAACTGCTCGTCCGGCCCCATGCCGAACAATTCATGTCTTCCGATCTCGTCGTCGATCCCGAGCTGATCCGGAAGTACGGAGGGAGCGGGCCGCGCTACACGTCCTACCCGACCGCCGACCGGTTCGTCGAGGCATTCAATTCGGCGGCATACGGACATTGGCTCGCAAACCGCAATGTCGGAGGAGAGGTTAGACCGCTTGCATTATACGTACACCTGCCGTTCTGCGACACGATCTGCTATTACTGCGCCTGCAACAAGATCATCACCAAGGATCACGGTCGCTCGGCCAAGTACCTGAAACACCTGGGCCGGGAAATCCGGCTCACCGCGGCCTGCCTCGGCGAGGACCGCGCGGTGGGGCAGATGCACTGGGGCGGCGGCACTCCGACCTTCCTGAGCGAGGCCGAGCTCTCGGAGCTGATGGAGATCATCCGCTCCGAATTCAAGCTCGACCCCTCGGGCGAGTACGCGATCGAGGTCGATCCGCGCAAGGTCGGCGCCGAGAAGATCGCGCTGCTCGGGCGGCTCGGATTCAACCGCCTGAGCCTGGGCGTGCAGGACTTCAACCCCGAGGTGCAAAAGGCCGTGCACCGCGTGCAGTCCATCGACGAGTCGATGCAGGTCGTTCTCGCCGCGAGGCGCAACGGGTTCAAGTCGGTCAACATCGACCTCATCTACGGCCTGCCCAAGCAGAGCGTGGCGAGCTTCGCGCGCACGCTCGACACGGTGATCGAGAGCGACCCGGACCGGATCGCGCTCTACTCCTACGCCCACCTGCCGACGGTGTTCAAGCCGCAGCGGCGCATCGCCGAGGCCGACCTGCCGCATCCCGAGGAAAAGCTCGCCATCCTCATCGGCTCGATCGAGCGGCTGCAGGCCGCCGGCTACCTCTACATCGGCATGGACCATTTCGCCAAGCCCGGCGACGATCTCGCCGTGGCGCAGCGCCAGGGACGGCTCACGCGCAACTTCCAGGGCTACTCGAGCGTAGGCGAC
>JBGQKK010000004.1:0-32443 GCA_041499545.1 Gammaproteobacteria bacterium
CAAGACCCTGCTCGAGCCCTACCGACAGGGACAGTGTGCGGTAGAGGTGCGCTACCGCAACGGCGGCGCGAGCGTGGAGATGCAGCTCGGGGACAACTGGCGCGTCAACTTAGATGATGCGCTGATCCAGTCGCTGAACGAGTGGCTGAGGCCGGAGAATGTGGAGGTGGTGTATCCGTAAGTGATGACTCCTTTCTACTCGTCCGGCTCCTATAGCCGTTTCTTGAAGTAGTCCCTCCAACTCTCGGGAAGTCCCGGGAGCTTCGCCGCGAGCATCAGCGTTTCCTGATTTTCCGAATCGCTGGCGTAGAGCCGCACGATGTCGGCGATGGTGAGACTGTCCCGCGCCGGCGCAAGGAGCTCGACGCGATCGCCCGCCGCGGCTTCGCCTTCGCGGGTCACCGCGAGGTAGAACCCGGTCCGCCCGCTCTTCAGGAACATCTTCACCATCTGCGGGCGCCCGAAGCGGATGCCGAGCTTGAAGCAGGGCATGCGCGGTTGGGTGACGGCGAACTCGGCCGAGCCGATGCGCAGCCGGTCGCCGATGCGGACGCTGTCCTCGGCAAGTCCTTCGCTGGTGAAGTTCTCACCGAACGCTCCCCAGGGAAGCTCGGCGCCCGGGAGCCGCTCGCGCCAGTAGGCGTAGTGCTCGGAGGGATAGACGTACACCGCCTTGTCGGGCCCGCCGTGCACGGACAGGTCCGACTGCCGGTCGCCTTCGATGTTGAGCGCGGAGACGCGCACGGGCCCGGCGACGGGCTCCTTCCAGATGGAAGTCGCTACGGTCTTTCCGGCCCAGGAGACTTCCCTCGGAAGGCCGGCGTTGATGGAGATCAGTTTCATGGTTAAGGGTCGCGCTCGCGGGGCACAGCCTTACACCGCCCTAACCCGATCGAAGACGCTCGAGGGTCAGGGGATCGAACGCGCCGTCGAAATATTTTCGCAGCGCATCGATGAAGACCTGGTTGTCGGACGTGGCGTGGGCGAACAGGGTCATCGACGATCGAAACTTGATGTCGTCGGGACGCCCGAAGATGTCCTCAGCGGAGCGCCCCTCCACCAGGTTCACCAGCCGGGTGCATTCCCGCAGCCTGGGGCCGAGGGCCGGGTGCTCGAGGTAGGCCGCGGCTTCCTCCCGCGACGAGATGGCGAACGTCCTCGCGGTTTCGCTGCGACCCAGGCCTTCGATCTGCGGAAAGATGAACCACATCCAATGGCTTTGTTTCCGGCCCTCGCGCAGCTCCGCGCACGCGTCCTCGTATACGGGGCGCTGAGCGTCCACGAAGCGCTCCAGCTTGTAGCCCATGGTCGGTTGCGAACCCCTTACCCCGCGTCGCGCACGGCGCGGATCTGCTCGACCATGCTCCCTTCTCGGGAGAGGAGGAGCGGGGCTTCAGGCCGCCTTCTTGCGGTTCTTCTCCAGCCAGCCTTCGACCAGGGCGACGGTCTGGTCGAGCACCTCGGAGCGCATGCCTTTCTGCGCCGCGATGGTCTTCACCAGCAGGTCGACGCGCTCGATGTTGGGCGCGCCGTTGGCGAGCGCGCGCGCCGCGGAGGAGGGGCTGCCGAGCGAGAGCGCGGCGTTGGCGTACTTCTCGAAGGGCACGAGGTCGTTCTCGTTCGCGCCCAGCGATACGCACAGTTTCACCACCCAGTTGTACATCGCGCGCGAGGCCGCGAGATCGCTGTGCACGGCGTCCTTGATCGGCCGCACGCTGTCCTTCAGCACGCAGCGGTAGTTGCCGGCGATGAGCATCGCCCATTTGGCGAGTGGAACGAAGATCGAATCGTGCACCTTGAGCTTCACCGGCAGCTCGACCTTTCCCGATCCGGTGTCGAAGCGCGACGCCTCGATGTCCGCTTCGAGCTTGCGCAGGATGGCGGTGTGGGCGTCGGAGTCGAAGCGCGCCGACTTGAAATTGGTCGGCAGCCTCACCTGCAGCACGTTCACTTTTTCTTCCGGCGGGCGGAACGCCTGCGGATCCGGGCTGCACAGCGTCATCAGCTTGGGATCGAAGCCGTCCCACACCGAGGGGTCGGTGTAGCAGTTGCGCAAGCCGTCCGTGTTGAGCCCCGGGATGCGCTTGAGGTAGGGCAGCGGCGGCATGTTCATGATCGACATGCAGGGGACCTTGGCGCGCGCGACCGCGTCGAGCAGCTCGCGCACCCCCGGCGAGCGGTACTGCGGCTCCTGCATCGCGAGCGCGACCAGATCGTAGTCCGAGGGCTTCACTCCCGCGGTGCCGCCCGCGGTCAGCTTGCCCGACAGCTTCTTCGAGTTGATCTCGACCAGCCCATCGCGGCCTTTGACCGGCATGCGCACGATCGCGCCTTCCTTGTTGATCAAGTCCGCTTCGGCGGGCAGGCACACGAGATGGACCGCGTGCCCCGCGAGCGCGAGCTTGGTTCCGAGCAGCGAACCGTAGGACGCGCCCATGATGAGAATTCTGTATTGCTTGGACATGAACCGACTCCTCCTTTGTCACCGGCGGCGCGCGACGGGGATGAGCTCCCCAATTTCGTATCGTGAAATGCGCGGCGCTTTCCGAAGTGCGCAATGGTAGTCAGTTCGCCGTCCGAGGGCAATCATGACGGCGGAATGAAATTGTGGCGCCGCGGCATCGGCGGCGCCACAACGCAAGCCTAAGCGGACCTTCCCGTGCGCCTAAGCTTGTTCCTCGCGGCGCGCTTCCTCTGCTCGTTTCGGTGGCCGCGTCGATTTTCCTTGGCGAAGCGCTTCTTCTTGGCCTTGGTGCCGAAGACCTCGCTCCACTTGCCGTTCTTGAAGATGCTCTGGTAGCCGCCGGAGAGAATCTGGAAGGGTCTCTTGACCTTCTTCATCTGGTCGAACTTGGCCGACCCAGGCTTGCGAAACGCTTCGAAGTAGGACGGATATACGAAATCGGTCATCGGGATGCCGTTGACCTTGAAGCTCAGCTCCTCGACCGGGTCGGCGCTCTCGTAGGCGTACACGGTCTTCGAATCCGGACCGGTGGTCATCATGTTGATCGCCGGGTCGACCAGCATCTCGACCAGCTCGTGCGACGCCGATACGCTCACCAGATCGTTGTTGTCCAGGGTCGTCTTCACGAAGACCTTGGACTGCGGCAGCCCGTCGGGCGTGAGGTCGTGATACGCGAGAGCGCCCGGTTCGTCGGCATTGTCGAGAAAAACCATCGCCCAGGAGCCCTTCACGAATCCGCTGGTCTTCACCAGCTTCGCAGGCGTGCCCCATACGGGCGCCACGTACTGGTCGACGAAGACCTGCATCGCGGCGATCAATGCGTTGAAATCGACGCCGAGGGGCGTCGACGCCTTGTTGAAACAAGCGATCTTCGGAACGCCACCTTGGTTGAAGGCGGCTGCCGGCGGTCTTGCGGTTTTCATAGGCCCTCCATGGAAATATGACCGAGTCCCGGCAAGATGCTGCGCCTCTCGAGCGAAGCGGGTCAAGCGTTGCGACCCCGATTAGATCGTTCGCACTTGCAACTCGAACGTTCGTATGAGGGAGGTTGCCGATCCACGGAAAGGCGCTACACGTGGACAAACGCGGCCGCGGTGCGCTAGTGTGAGGGCGTTTTCGGCCGGTCAGGAGGCGACATGGAGGGCAAGAGCATCAAGATCCGTTCGGGCGAAGGCGGCGAGTTCGACTGCTATCTCTCCCTGCCCCGCGCCGCAGCGAAGGTCCCCGCGATGGTGCTCGCTTCCGCGGTGCACGGCGTCAACGACGACCTTTGCGCCATTGCCGACGAATTCGCCGCGCGCGGCTACATCGCCGCGGCGCCCGATCTATTCTGGAGGACGATTCCCGGGCCGCTCGGCCGCGACGACGACCGCACCAAGCAGCGCTCGCAGCCGCGCCTGGAGAAGATCCGGACCGGCGAAGCCGACCTCGTCGATACGCTCGCCGAGCTGCGCAAGCTGCCGCAATCGAACGGACGCGCCGCGGTGATCGGATTTTGCTACGGCGGTCCGTACGCGATCCTCGGGCCGAAGCGCCTGGGCTACGACGCCGGCGTCTCCTGCCACGGCTCGCAGATGCTCGACTACATCGGCGAGCTCGAGAGCCTCGCGAAGCCCGTGTGCATCATCTGGGGCGATCAAGACCACCAGGCTCCCGCCGAAGTGCTCGCGGCGTATCGCGCTGCCGCCGCGCGGCTGAAGGACCTGGAGTTGCACGTCTTCCCGGGGGTGCTGCACGGCTACATGATGCCGGAGGCGGTGAAGGCATTCGATCGGAAGACGCGCGACTTCTCCATGCAGCGCGCGCTCGCGATCCTCGACGGGCTGCGCGAGGCGGGAGCCGCGCGCCGCAAGGCCGGATGAAGAGCCTCATCGTCCTGGTGATCGCCCTCGCCATCGGCTACTACGCGTACAAGGCGCTCACCGGGGCCGGGGAGCCCGAGAACTGCAGGGAGGCCTTCGCCCACTGCATGAAGACCTGCCGCCGCACGACGACCGAGGCACCCGCGGCGCAGGCCTGCCAGGAAGCGTGCCGGCGCGATCAAGCGGCGTGCGAGCGCAAGGGTAAATAGACTCGACGCGCGCCACCCCTCATTCCGTCGGACGCGTCTCGAAGCGCTCGAAAGTCTCGGCGACTTCCGAAACCCGCACGTCGGTGACGCGCGCGCCGCGCGGCCCGCGACGCGCCCACGCGAGGATCGATTCAACAGCGCCGGCCTCGCCGTCGACGACCGACTCGACGGTCCCGTCGCGGCGGTTCCTCACCCAGCCGGTCACGCCGAGACGCCCGGCCTCCTCCGCCATGGAGTAGCGGAAGCCGACGCCCTGGACTCGGCCCGAGATCAGCAGGTGCTTCGCCATGCGACGATTTTCCAGCCCGGCCCGGTTCGCGTAAAGTGTCCGGCGTCGTCCACGATCGCGAAGGAGACGCCGTGAAGCCTGCACCGAGATTCCTTGCCGTACTCGCCCTGTCCCTGATCGCGCCGGCCGTCTGGGCTCAGGAGAAGGTCGTCTACCATTTCGACAGCGGCTACGAGCAGGCGACCAAGGGACTGCGCAACCTGAACAACCACTTCGAAGTCGATCCCAAGGCGAAAATAGTCGCCGTGGCCCACGCGGCGGGGGTCGACTTCCTGATGGAAGGCGCGAAGGACTCGCTCGGACCTTTCGATGCGCGCGTCCAGGACCTGATGGCCAAAGGCGTGAGGTTTCAGGTGTGCGAGATCACGCTGCGCAACCGCAAACTGAAACGCGACCAGTTCATCCTCGGCGTGGAGTTCGTGCCCTCCGGGGTGGTGCAGATCACCCACTTGCAGCAGAAGGAAGGTTACGCTTACCTCAAACCCTAGGAGAAAGCCTTCATCGCCTCCGGGCTGCGCAGCGTGACGATGGTCGCGGCGCAGATCGCGAGGGCGGGGATCAGGATCAGCGTGATGCCTCCGATCGCCCCCAGCCAGCTCACCGGCGGCGCATCCGGGTTCGGTTGTCTCAGGGCGTAGAGCCGGGAAGCGGAGGACAGGAACAGCAGCACGATCAGCGCCCAGCAGAACAGCTCGAGCAGGTACCTGCCCCAGGGCTGAAGGCGTATCACGCCGATTCCGCCGAAGAACCCGAGCAGCCAGACGGCGGCGAGCATCATATCGTTCAGGTAGCTGTAGCCCAGATAACGCCTGTGCAGATCTCCGGCGCGGGCGAGCATGAAGATCAGCGCCGCGCCGAGCGCGAGCGCGCCGGCCGAGGTCAGGGCGAAGAACCAGCCGATGAAGGCGAGCGGAAGCTCCATGCCTAGCGCTGTCGCGAGCTGATCGCGGTGAGAATGCCTTGCAGGATCGCGACGGGGGTGGGCGGACAGCCCGGAACCGCGACGTCGACGGGGATCACGTTCGATACGCGCCCGCAGCTCGCGTAGCTCTCGCCGAAGATTCCTCCGGTACAGCCGCAATCGCCGATCGCGACCACGAGTTTCGGGTCGGGAGTCGCTTCCCAGGTGCGCTTGAGCGCGGTCTCCATGTTGCGCGACACCGGGCCGGTCACCAGCAGCAGGTCGGCGTGGCGGGGGCTCGCGACGAACTTGATGCCGAGCTGCTCGGGATTGCTGAAGGGGCTGTTCATGGCGTGGATCTCGAGCTCGCAGCCGTTGCACGAGCCCGCATCCACGTGCCGGATCGCGAGGGCGCGGCCGAAGTGCTTGAGGACGATCTCGTCGAGCCGCCGCGCGGTCGCGCGCAGCGCCTCGTCCGCGGGCGGCGCGGGCTCGGTCACGATTCCGGTCCTGGCGATCTGCTTCAACAGCTGATACATGGTTTATAGATCCACGCCGCTGTAGGAGAGGTTGAACGACTTGTTGATGAGCGGAAAGTCGGGGACGATGTTGCCGTGTACCGCGTGCTCGAGCAGCGGCCAGTTCTGCCACGAGGGATCGTGCGGGTGCAGGCGGTGGATTCGGTCCCCGTCTGCGTCGAGCGCCACGAACACCTCCCCGCGCCAGCCCTCGATCCAGCCGAGCCCGCTCGCGCCGGACTTGGTTTTTACGATGGGCGAGCGGATTGCACCCGGCGGGAGCTTCGTCACCAGCGCCTGGATCAGGCGGATCGACTCGAACACTTCGTCGAAGCGCACCGAAACGCGTGCGGCGACATCGCCGCGGGTGTGAGAGGCCATGCGGAGATCGAGCTGCTGATAAGGCGGAATCGGGTAATCGACGCGCAGGTCGCGGCGCAGGCCGCTCGCGCGGGCCGCGAACCCGTTCAAACCCATGCGCTCGGCAAGCTCGGGCAGCACCTGTCCGGTCATGATGAAGCGGTCCTGCGCCCCGGCGTGCTCCTCGTAGATCGATTGCAGCGTCGCGACCTCGCCCCGGATCGCCTCGAGCCCCTCGGCCAGCAGCGCGGCCGCGTCGCGCGGCAGGTCTTTCGCCGCGCCCCCGGGGACGATCGCATCCATCAGGTAGCGGTGGCCGAACAGGTGCGCGTTGAGACGCAACAGCTCCTCCTTCAGCCTCCAGAACTGGAAGAAGCCGAAGGAGAGCGCGACGTCGTTGCCGAGGTAGCCGAGGTCGCCGAGGTGGTTGGCGACGCGCTCGAGCTCGAGCAGGATCCCGCGCAGCGCGAGCGCGCGCGGCGGCGGCTCGGTGCCGGTGGCGCCTTCGACCGCCATCGCGTAGGCCCAGGCGTAGGCGACGGTGGAGTCGCCCGAGACCCGGCCGGCGAGCCTGGCGCCTTCCTCGAGCGTCATTGCCTCGAAGCGCTTCTCGATGCCCTTGTGCTTGTAGCCCAGGCGCTCCTCCAGCCGCAGGATCTTCTCGCCGACGATGGAGAAGCGGAAATGCCCCGGCTCGATGGTGCCGGCGTGCACCGGGCCGACGGGAATCTCGTGCACGCCTTCGCCCGCGACCGCGACGAACGGATAACGGTCGGGTTGCTGCGCGGGGCGCTCGCGGGAATCGAAATCCTTGCGCAGCGGAAACACGCCCTCGGGCCAGGCGCCGTGCCGCAGCCACTTGCGCGCGTCCGCGCCGTCGTCCGGGCGGATGCCGAGCAGGTCGGCGCACGCGCGCTGCATGCGGTTTGCGGCGGGATAGATGTCGGCGATTCCGGGATAGTGCGGGTCCGTGCGCGCGAGCGGCACGCTGAGCCACAGCAGGCCCGAGGGAAAGGCGAGGGCGAGGTGCAGCGCGTAGCCCGCGCCGCGAGGCGTCTCGTCGCTGCCCCAGAGCGCGACCAGGCGAGCCTTGAGCGCATGCGACCATCCGCACACTTCGGGCAATTCGGCCGCCGCAACGGAGGCGCGGAAGGCGGGCATCGCGCCGGCGAGCGGCTCGACCTCGATCGGGAGCTCTTTCAGCTTCATGGGAATCCGTTCATCCGATCAGCGCCGCGGCCTGCCGGTACCAGCCGACCAGGTAGGGCGGAATGTAGAGTCCGAGCATCAATACGATCCCCAGGTGAACGAACACCGGAATGAGCGTTGGCCCGCGCGGCAGCCGGCGCGCCGCATTTGCGACATTGGTCTCGCCGAACGCCATCGGCTGCACCTTGCCGAAGATCGCGGCGAATGCCACGCCGAGAGCGACCAGCAGGAACGGCGTCGCCCAGGGGTGCTCGTGCATCGCGGTGGTGAGCACCATGAATTCGCTGGTGAACACGCCAAAAGGCGGCATGCCGAGGATGGCAAGGCTGCCGATCACCAGGCCCCAGCCGATAGCGGGGCTTTGCTCGATGAGCCCGCGGATGTCCGCCATGTTCTGCGTGCCGGTTTTCTGCGAGGCGTGGCCGACGGTGAAGAAGATGGCGCTCTTGGTGAGCGAGTGCACCGTCATGTGCAACAGGCCGGCGAACGCCGCTACCGGTCCGCCCATGCCGAAGGCGAAGGTCATGATGCCCATGTGCTCCACCGACGAGTAGGCGAACATGCGCTTGATGTCGCGCTGCCGGGAGAGAAAGAACGCCGCGACGACGACCGAGAGCAGACCGAAGCCCATCATCAGCCCGCCGGAGAAGTTGTGCCCCAGCGCGCCGTCGACGAGCACCTTGCTGCGCACTACGGCGTAGAGCGCCACGTTCAAGAGGAGCCCCGAGAGCACCGCCGAGATCGGGGTCGGGCCCTCCGCGTGCGCGTCGGGCAGCCAGTTGTGCAGCGGCACGAGGCCCACCTTGGTACCGAAGCCCACCAGCAGGAACACGAACGCGAGCGAGAGCACCGTCGGCTCGAGCTGGCCGCGCACCTCGTGCAGGTGCGTCCACAGCAGCGATGTTCCGCCCGGGCCGAGCACTTTCTCCGCGGCGAAGTACAGCAGGATAGTGCCGAACAAGGCCTGGGCGATCCCAACCGAGCACAGGATGAAGTACTTCCATGCCGCCTCCAGGCTCGCCGGCGTGCGATACAGGCTCACCAGCAGCACGGTGGTGAGGGTCGCGCCCTCCATCGCTACCCACAGGATGCCGACGTTGTTGGAGAGCAGGCACAGCAGCATCATGAAGGTGAACAGCTGGTACATGCTGTGGTACAGGCGCAGTCGCGCCGGGTTGAGCCGGCCGTGGTGCTGCTCGATGCGCATGTAGGGCCGTGAAAACAGGGCAGTGGTGAACGCGACGAATGCGGTAAGCGCTACCAGGAATACGTTGAACGGATCGACGAAGAACTGCTCCTCGAGCGCCGTCATCGGCCCTTGGGCGATGACTCTGGCGGTGAGCAGCGCCGCAGCGGAAAGGGTCACGAGGCTCATGAGCGCATTTAGCTCCGGTGCCCAGCGCTTGTGCCCCGCGAGCGCGAGCAGCGCACCGCCGAGAAGCGGGACGCCGAGGAGCAGCGTGACTTCCACTCTAGTCTTCCTTCAGCTTTTCCATATGCCGGATGTCGAGGCTGTCGAACTGTTCGCGGATATGAAAGAAAAATATTCCGAAGATGAAGGTCCCGACCAGCACGTCGAGCGCGACGCCCAGCTCCACCACCAGCGGCATGCCGTAGGTGGCGCTGGTGGCGGCAAAGAACAGCCCGTTCTCCATCGCCAGGAAGCCGATCACCTGCGGGACGGCCTTTCTGCGCACGATCATCATCAGGAAGGAGAGCAGTACGCTCGCCAGCGCGATGCCGAGCGTGGAGCGCGTGAGCGTGCTCGCCATCTGCGAGATCGGCGTCGCCAGCGCAAAGGCGAAGATCACGAGGCCTATGCCGATCAGCATCGTGGTCGGAATGTTGATGAGCGTCTCGATGTCCCAGCGCACGTACAGGCGGTCGATCAGCCGGTGCAGCACCCAGGGAATGAATATCACCTTGAGCAGCACCGTCAGCAATGCCGACCAGTAAAGGTGTGTCTGGCCGGTCGACCAGGCGACGATTCCGGTCGACAGTGCGAGCGCCACGCCCTGCCACGCGAGAAGCTTGATCAGCGTGAGCACGCGCCTTTGCGACAGCATTGCGAACGCGAGCAGCAGCAGAAACGCCGCGAGCACGTTGACGAGCTGGGCGAAGAGCGGCATCTCCCTCAGCCCCTGACCAGGAAGTGCGTGAGCATGCCCAGCACCGCGAGTAGAAATGCGCTGGACAAAAACTCGGGTGCGAGAAACAGGCGCAGCTTGGCGAGCAGCGTCTCGATCAGCGCGAGGCCGGCACCGGCGAGCGTGAGCTTGACCGCAAGAGCGGCGAACGCGAGCGGCAGAGCCGACCAGTTGCCTGCCTCGGCGATCCCCCAGGGGGCGAACAGCGCGATGCCGATCGTCATATAGGCGAAGAGCTTGATCGCGACCGCCCACTCGATCAGCGCGAGATGCCGCGCCGAGTATTCGAGGATGAGCGCCTCGTGCACCATGGTGAGCTCGAGGTGAGTAGTCGGGTTGTCGATGGGAATGCGCGCGTTTTCCGCGAGCAGCACCATGAGGAAGGCCACCGCCGCGAAGGCGAGGCTGGGGTAAAGCGCGAATTCGCGGTGGGCGAGCGTATCGACGATGGTGGTGAGCTGGGTGGAGCCGCTGATAAACGCCGCGGTGAACAGCGTCATCAGCATCGCGGGCTCCGCAAGAAATCCGATCAGCATCTCGCGCCGCGCGCCCAGGCCCCCGAACGATGTGCCGATGTCCATGGCGGCGAGCGCGGCGAACACGCGCGCGAGCGCGAACACGCCCACCAGAGCGATGATGTCCGCGGCCGGGGCGAACGGAAGGTCGGTGGCGAGCACCGGTACGATGCCCGCGGCGAGCCACATGCAGCCGAACAGCACGTAAGGTGTCAGGCGGAACAGCGGCGACGCGTTGCGCGCGATCACGGCATCCTTGTGGAACAGCTTCGCCAGAGTCCAGTAGGGGAGCAGGATGGAGGGCGCCGAGCGGTTCTGCAGCCAGGCGCGGCACTGGTTGACCCAGCCGACGAGGAGCGGCGCGGCGAGCACCACGAACACCGATTGCAGGATCTGGAACGCGATTCCCGGCCAGTTGTTCATCGCGGCACACTCATCTCACGAACACCAGCAGAGCGATCAAGGTGATGAAGCTGTAGAGCAGGTAGATGCTGATCCGGCCCTGCTGCAGGAGCGCGATCTTCGATGAGATGAACTCGGCCGTCCGCGCCACCGGCAGATACAGCCAGTACCAGTGGCGGTCCTCGATCTTGAGGACGTATCGGGGCTCCGCGTCGTCGGGGCCGGGGAGCCTGCGGTCCATGCGGTAGAGCGGACCGAAAACGTGGCGGATCGGCTGGCCGAAGGCGTCGGCGGTGTCCTGCATGCGCGCCGTCTGCTCGGGATAACCGCAGTCCCAGGGGTCGGCGAAGCGCGCGCGGCCGTGATAGAAGCGGCGGACGAGCAGGAAAGCGAGCAGGGTCACCGCGACGATAACGATGAGGAAAATCAGGGGCGAGTAGCTCGCCTGCTCGGCCGCGGTCGGCACGAGCCAAAGCCAGCCCGATCCGGCGAGCGCCTGCTCGGACAGCCCGTGCCCGCCGAGCGAGACGCTCACGCGATTCAGAATCAGCAGGAACGAGGTCGGAAAGAGACCGAGCACGAAGCAGCCGGCGGCGAGCCAGGCCATGCCGTAGCGCTCCATGTTGCCCGCGTCTCCCGCGTGCGGGATGGGCGAAGGATGCGCCGGCTCGCGCGCCTGTCCGAGAAAGGCGATGCCGTAGACCTTGACGAAGCACATCGCGGTGAGCGCCCCGGCGAGGGCGAGCGTCGCCGCGAAGAGCGGCAGCAGGCTGCGGACGATGCCGTTCTGGAGGATCGTCGCCTGGAGCGCGGTCTGGAAGGTCAGCCATTCGGAGACGAAGCCGTTCAGCGGCGGCAGCGCTGAGATCGCGAGCGCGCCGATGAGGAAGTAGAACGCGGTCTTCGGCATGCGGTGGATCAGGCCGCCCATGTCGTTGAGGTTGCGCAGGCCGGTGGAGTGCAGGATCGAACCCGCGCCGAGGAACAGGAGCCCCTTGAACACCGCGTGATTGAGCGTGTGGTAGAGCGCGGCGATGAGACCGAGCGTGCCCGCCGCGGGATGGCCGAAGCCGATGAACACCATCGACATGCCGAGACCGAGGAGGATGATGCCGATGTTCTCCACCGAGTGGTAGGCGAGCAGGCGCTTCAGGTCGTGCTGCATCAGGGCGTAGAGCACCCCGAAGAGCGTCGTTCCCGCGCCGACCGCGAGCACCACCAGCCCCCATTCCCAGTGCACGTTGCCGATGAGGTCGAAGATGACGCGCACCATGCCGTAGATCGCGGTCTTCAGCATGATGCCGCTCATCAACGCCGACACCGGCGAGGGCGCCGCCGGGTGCGCTTCGGGCAGCCAGGCGTGAAGGGGGAGCATTCCCGCCTTGGCCCCGAAACCGAAGAAGGCGAGCAGGAAGGCGACGGTGGCCCACGCGGGCTGGAGCTGCGCCGCGCGCAGCGCATCGAACGAATAGTCGCCGCGTCCGCCGTGCAAGACGCCGAAGCACAGGAGAATCGCGATCGCACCCAGGTGAGCGATCAGGAGGTAGAGGAAACCGGCGCTGCGTATCGCCGCCTGCCTGTGATCGGTAATGACGAGGAAGTAGGACGACAGCGCCATCGTCTCCCAGGCGACCATGAAGAGATACGCGTCGTCGGCGAGCAGAACGAAGGCCATGCTCGCGAGAAAAACGTGGTACTGAAAGGTGATGAGCGCGAGCCGCCCCGACGGCTCCGCGCGGAAATACCCGGCGGCGTAGACGGAGATCCCGGCCGAGACCGAGCCGAGGAGCATCAGGAAGAATCCGGCGAGCGGATCGGCGCGCAGATGAAAAGGCAGATCGGGCAAGCCGAGCGGCAGAGTGAGCGTCTGCGCGGGCATCCACACCGCCTGCAGACCGAAGGCGGCGAGCGCGACACCGGCGAAGGCACCCAGAGGAAAGGCGATCCGCCTCGCGAAATACGCGTTTCTCGCCGGCACGAGCCCCAGCGCCGCGATGACGAGCCAGAGGGCCGCAACGAGCAGCGAGCCTGCGAGCGACGACGGGGTGACTGCCATTGTCTTCAGAAGGGGCAGCAGGCGATCGGATGACGTGCAGTGGAAACCAAGCTCTCGCCACCCGGGCTCATTTGTGAGGCACCTTCTTGTTCGCGGCCTTCAGGAGCCACGCCGGCAGCTCGCGGTTACCCGCGTGTTCGATGATGTACTCGCGTATGAGCTGACGCACTACCTGCGACGGCGTGAGATCTTGTGCGGCGCAGATTTCCTCGAACATCTGCTTTTTACGCGGATCGATCAGCACCGTGAACCGGGCAGTTTTGTTTTCCATGGCGAATGTCTCAGCGAGCGAACGTTTGCAGCTGATCCGTATGGTGTATTATAATACGATTATCATCTTAATTTAATCGAAGCAAGCATCCACTTAATGTGAAAGGTCAGACAATGAAACGCGCCATGCTCGTCGTCGCTTTGGTAGCACTCGGACTTGCCGGTTGCAGTAAGGAACAACCCAAACCTACCGCCGCTCCGGCAGCCCCAATCACGTCGGCTCCGGCCGCCGCGCCTGCGGCAGCGGACGCCGCAAAGGATACAGCAAAGGCTTCTACCGAGGCACCCAAGGCCGAGGCCGCCAAAACTGAAGCGAGCAAGGACGCCAAGAAGTAACGCAACGCTATGGGGCCGGCTCAGCCGGCTCCCAATTCGTGGACATCAATGCCGATCGGCGGGACACCGGCAGTGCCTCATTCAGAAGGAATGAAGTGTGAGGCCTGCTGAATTCACAACCTTGCGAGAACGCTTTGAGGCGTATGAGGGGATTGTCCGTTCTATCTCAAGTTCGAAGAATTTCAACCCTGAGACAGAAAATCCTGGCGACGCAGACGCGCTGCTCATATTTAGTACCCCTAAGCAGCAGGCGTGGCTGGTTGCCACTTCGGAGCGGCTGTACGGCGTAGTCGATGATCTTAGGAAGGAGAAGCCCCGTATCAATTGGTCGATACCTAAGCGAAAGCTGGTTTCGGGCGAAAATATTTCAGCGAAATTGATCAGCCGAGACAAGAACGAATTGTCCGGGCTCATCGACATCGGTGAAACCTGTACCAATTGGCTCTACACGAAACGATTGTTTGTCGACGATCACATAAAGAACCAGGTCCGTGCCCTGATCAAGCGAAAAATGATCGAGCCAACGGCCTCTGATCAGCCGCGTGCAGCAGCGGGGCAAAGTCTCGGTTGATCGCAGTGAAGACCGCGCCGAGCTGCCGGGTATCGCCACGGCTCCGCGGCGCTTACTTCACCTTCATCCCCGGCTGAGCGCCGGAGTCGGGAGATAGCAGGTACAGGCCCGGACCTTCGCCGCTCGCGGCGAGGACCATCCCCTCGGAAACGCCGACCTTCATCTTGCGCGGCGCAAGGTTCGCGACCATCACCGTGAGCCGGCCCTCGAGCTTCACCGGATCGTACGCGGCCTTGATCCCGGCGAACACCGTGCGCGTGCCGTTGCCGGCGTCGAGCGTGAGCTTCAGCAGCTTGTCCGCGCCCTCGACCTGCTCGGCCTTGAGAATCTTCGCGATGCGCAGATCGAGCTTGTTGAAATCGTCGATCGAGATCGTTTCATTCACGGCGGCTTCCTTTACTTCACGCTGCTGGTGCTCGGCGTGCGTCTGCGGCGAGCGCGTTGCCGGCGTCGTTCCCGCCGGCTCGAAAAGCGCTTCGAGCTGCTTTTCTTCGACGCGGGTCATGAGATGCCGATAATCACTGACCTTCCTGGGTGACCTCGTCAAGTCTGTCCACTGAAGGTTTCTTTCGCCGAGAAATTCCTCAGCTCGTTGTGCAAGCTCTGGCAGCACGGGCTTCAGCATGATTGTCATGCGGTAGAACGCTCGAATGCACTCGCTCGCGATCAACGTGACGTTGATCCGCTGGTACTCCGGTTTCCCGGCTTGCCATGGCTGCTCCAGGTCGAAGTAGCGGTTCACGCGGTCCGCGTACTCCATAATGCTTCGAAGGGCACGTCCGAACTCCCTCTCGTCGTATGCCTTGGAGACTTCTTGAGCGGTGGCCTGCCACTCCAGGAGCGAACTGTTCGGCCCCGCTTCTTGACCGAGTACGATTCCGTCCTTCAGCTTAAGGAACTTGGCGGATCGGCTGGCAATATTGACGTACTTACCAACCAAATCGCTATTCACTCTCGCCATGAAGTCGTCGGGATCGAAATCGATATCCTCGACATTCGCATTCAGCTTCGCCGCGATGTAATACCGCAGCCACTCGGGATTCATCCCCAGCTCGAGATAGCGCAGCGGATCGATCCCCGTCCCGCGCGATTTGGACATCTTGTCGCCCGAGACGGTGATGAAGCCGTGGACGTTGACTTGGTCGGGCGTTTTGTAGCCCGAGAATTGCAGCATTGCCGGCCAGAACAGGGTGTGGAAGTAAATGATGTCCTTGCCGATGAAGTGGATCATCTCGGCATTGCCGTCCGGCCTGACGAAGTCGTCGAAGGCCAGACCTTTGCGCTCGCAGTAGTTCTTCAGGCTCGCGAGGTAGCCGATCGGCGCGTCGAGCCAGACGTAGAAATACTTTCCCGGCAGATCCGGGATCGGGATGCCGAAGTAGGGCGCGTCGCGCGAGATGTCCCAGTCCGCGAGCGCCTTGTCGCCCTCGGCGTCGAGCCACTCCCAAGCTTTGTTGACCACTTGCGGTTGCAGGTGGCCGGGCTGTTCCAGCCACTCACGCAGAAAAGAGACGCAGCGTTCGTCCGAGAGCTTGAAGAAAATGTGATCGGAAGAGCGCAGCTCGGGTTTCGCACCAGAAAGCGTCGAGTACGGATTCTTCAGCTGGGTTGGCGAGTAGACCGAACTGCAGTTCTCGCAGGCATCGCCGTACTGATCCTTGGTACCGCAAACGGGGCATTCGCCCTTGATGTAGCGGTCGGCGAGGAACATGCCTTTCACTGGGTCATAGAACTGTTCGATTTTCTTCGAGTAGACAAGCTTCTCCGCCTTCAGCTTCCGATAGATGTCCTGCGAGAGCTCGGTGTTTTCCTTCGAGTGGGTCGAGTGCCAGTTGTCGTGGGCGATGTGAAAGCCATCGAGGTAGCGCTTGCGTCCGCGCGAGATCTCCGCGATGAAATCCTCGGGCGATTTTCCGGCCTTTTCCGCGGCGAGCATGATGGGCGCGCCGTGGGCGTCGTCGGCGCCGATGAAATGCACCTCGTGGCCCTGCATGCGCTGGAACCGCACCCAGATGTCAGCCTGGATGTACTCCATGATGTGGCCGATATGAAACGGGCCGTTCGCGTAGGGTAGAGCAGTGGTGACGAACAGCCGGCGGGACATGCTGACTTTCAAAAAGCCGTCATTTTACCGCCTCGCGCCGATCTTCGGCGCCGCGCCGCGGCCTACAGCAGGACGATCGCCGTCGCGATGATCAGCGCCACGACCACGGTCGCGGCGAAGATCACGTTCTCGCGGCGCCCCCACGGGCGCTCCCCGGTCCGCAGTGCCCGGTCGCGCGAGATCGAGGTCGCCGACATGCCTCGCGTCGACACGAACTCGGTGGTTCCGTCCTCGCCGATCTGGCGCATCAGGCGCTGGGTCGCCTCCTGCGAGTCGAACGCCCGCGAGATGCCCTTGGTCGGCGAGGGGGCCGCAGCCGCCTCCTGACCGGCATACGGCGCGACGGCAGCAGTCTGCGCCGCCGTGAAGGGTATGACCGGAATCGGCTTGCTTGTCGCCAGTCCGGCTCCCGCCCCGGGCTGGCCGGTCAGGATCTGCGCTCTGCACTCGCGCAGGTCGTTCGCGAAGTCCGCGGCACTCTGGTAGCGCGCCTCGGGCGACTTGGCGAGCACCTTGGCGATGATGTAGTCGAGCATCACGGGCACCTGAGGGTTGCTCGAGCTGGGCGGCGAGGGGTCGTGGTTGGTGATCTGGTACATCAGCGCGGAGAGGCCCTCTCCGTTGAAAGGCGTGGACCCCGTCAGGGACTCGTAGAGAATGACGCCGAGGGAGAAGATGTCCGAGCGGTGGTCGGCGCGCTTGCCCACCACCTGCTCGGGAGAGATGTACTTGGGCGAGCCGAGGATGATCCCCGTCTGCGTGCGCGTCTCGCTCGAGCGCATTCGCGCGATGCCGAAGTCGGCGATCTTCGCGCGCCCTTCGGGGGTGATCATGATGTTGGCCGGCTTGATGTCCCGGTGCACCACCTGGTGCTGGTGCGCGTAAGCCAGGCCTTCGCCGACCTGGGCGGCGATATCGACGGCCTGCGCGACCGGAAGCGGCTTGCCTTCGGCGAGCATCTCGCGCAGCTCGCGGCCCTCGATGTACTCCATCGCCATGTACACCAGGTGCCCGCTCTTGCCGATGTCGTAGATGATGATGATGTTCGGGTGGTTGAGGCTGCCCGCGGCCTTGGCTTCCGTGTAAAAGCGCGCTTCGTACTCGGCCATGCCTTCGTGGCCGGCTTCCTCGGTGTTGATGGTCTTGATCGCCACCATGCGGTTGAGCATGGGGTCGTTCGCGCGATACACCACGCCCATCGCGCCCTTGCCGAGCTCGGCGACGACTTCGTAGCGGCCCAGCAGCCAGGGTTCGGTCATGACGCGGCTATTTTTTCGCCTTCACGGAGCGGAACACGGGCCCCCAGGTCGGGTGCCCGGCCTCGTTCTCCCGCAGATCGAACGAGGAATCGAGATCGAGCGCCTTCCTGAATTCGTCGCGACACTGCGGCACACGGTTCGAAGCGCAGTGGATGAAAGCGAGATACTTGTGAGCCCGGACTCGGTCGGAGGTGCCGCGCAGGCCGGCGTCGAGGCTCGCCTGCAGCAATTTCGCCGAGTAAGCGAGTTCGCCGTCCTCGTAAGCTCTTACTCCGAACTGCAGCTCCTCCTCGCCCTTGTTCGAACCGAACATGGCGCATCCGGAGGCGATGAGCGAAGCGACAACAAGCCATGAAGCAAGCCATCGTCGACCGGCGATACTCCCGTCAGCGGCGGAATCGGTGAGTGATGTTGATCTCGGAACCAGCTCGGAGCTCGACCGTCTGAACGTGGGGCGGGAAAGAACCATTCCGCAACTCTACCTTATGTTTGCCCGGCCTAAGAGGTATTGCCTTCAGAGGAGGGCTTACGCCCTGTCTCGTCCCGTCGACGAAGACCTCCGCCCAGGGCAGCGCGATGATATTGATCGTCCCTTCCCGCACGGCGGGGGAAGCGATCGCCACCGCCTCGGGCTCCTTCGGCTTCGGTGCGGGCGCGGCCCCGTCTGATTCGCTTTGCTTGGCAATCTGGACCGTCGCGGCGGCCTTCGGGACCTGTTCTCTCGCTTTGTGTGCGGCCTTAGGCTCCATCCCGGGCTTGGGTTCTTCCGCTCTTTGCGGAACCGGCTGCGCCGGGGGCGCCGATTCCACGGGGGTCGGCTTCGGCGGAGCGGCATCGACCTTGGGAGCCAGCGCCACTCGAGGCGCCTGCGCGGCGGGCGCCGGCTTGGGCTCGTCGTCGTTGCGGTGGCTGCGCGCGATGACGCCGGTGCCGACGATGAGCGTAAACGCGAGCGGCGCGGCCACGAACAACTTGCTGTTCACGGCGAGGGTCTCGGACCATCGCCGCGGGGCGAGCCTGAGGAACCGCGGCAGGTGCAGCTCGGGCAGGCGCATCGCCGGCCTCGGGGCGGGAACGGGAACGGTGCGTCGCAGGCTGCCCGATGTCGAGTTGATCGCGTACACCTCGTGCTCGCGCACGTGCTTGTCGGTCTTGGCTCCCTCGTATTGGAACAGCTTCGCGTAATCCTCGGACAGCCTGGCCATCACGTCGTAGTAGGACCGCGAAACGAGGATCTGACCCGGCTCGGCGAAGCTCATGACGCGCTGCGCGACGTTGATTCCGTCACCGATGATGTTCGGCTGGCCGTTGATGTCCTTGACCAGCCGCACCGGTCCGAGGTTGACCCCGACGCGGATCTGCAGCCGCGGGCCCGTGGAGGCCTGCTGGTTCGCGACCGAGTCGCGCAAGCTCATGCCGGCGAACAGCGTGTCCTCGGGGTCTCCCAGGAAGCTCACCGCCGCGCCGTCGCCGGTGTCGAGGATGATGCGGTCGTCGGTGGGAACCCCGACGATCGCCTCGGTCAGGACCGCGTTGAACCGCTCCTTGAGTGCGATCTGCTCGGCGACGGAGCGCTGCGAATACTCGACGATGTCGAGAAACAGAACGCTGCAGATAAAGGTCCGATTGGTGTGCTCAGGCATCTTCGTCCGCCACGGTCGCCTCCCGTTTAGCGCTCGGTGCGGCCCGTATCCTCCGTGGGCGCCATTTTACCGCGTCGGTGCGTGGCGGGAAGTGAAAAGTTGCTAGAATATCAATCTATTGCTGGTCAGTTCTAACGCAGAGGATTGCACTCTTCCACCCATGCCGGTCACCCAGGAACAAATTCACAGCGCACTTAAGGAAGTCCTTGATCCGAATACCGGCAAGGATTTTCTCGCCACCAAGTCGGCGAGGAATATCAAGGTAGACGGGGACCGTGTGTCCCTCGAGATCGAGCTCGGCTATCCGGCGAGAACGCAGCTCGAACCGATTCGCAAGCTCGTGGCGCAAAAACTGCGCACCGTCCCGGGAGTGGGCTCGGTCAGCGTCGAGGTCACGAGCAAGATCGTTTCCCATTCGGTGCAGCGGGGCGTGAAGCTCGTGCCGGGAGTGAAGAACATCGTCGCCGTCGCCTCGGGCAAGGGTGGAGTCGGCAAATCGACTACGGCAGTGAATCTTGCGCTCGGCCTTGCCGCCGAGGGGGCGAGCGTGGGCATTCTGGATGCCGACATCTACGGGCCGTCGCAGCCGACCATGCTGGGAATCAGCGGGAGGCCGGAATCGAAGGACGGCAAGAGCCTCGAGCCCATGGTCGGCCACGGCATCCAGGCGATCTCGATCGGCTTTCTCATCGACATCGACACGCCGATGGTCTGGCGCGGTCCGATGGTGACCCAGGCCCTCGAGCAGCTTCTCAAGGACACCCGCTGGAGGGACATCGACTACCTCGTGGTGGACATGCCCCCGGGCACCGGCGACATACAGCTGACGCTCGCCCAGAAAGTGCCCGTGACCGGCGTGGTGATCGTCACTACGCCCCAGGACATCGCCCTCATCGACGCCCGCAAGGGATTCAAGATGTTCGAGAAGGTCGGCATCCCGATCCTGGGCGTGGTCGAGAACATGAGCACTCACATCTGCTCCAATTGCGGCCACGAGGAGCACATCTTTGGGCAGGGCGGGGCGGCACGGATGTGCAAGGAGTACGGCACCGAGCTGCTCGGGGCCCTGCCCCTGGACATCAACATCCGGGAGCAGGCGGACTCGGGCAAGCCGACCGTGGTCGCCGACCCGGACGGCCGCGCCGCGGAGATCTACCGGGCGATCGCGCGCAAGCTCGCGATCAAGATCGCCGAATCGGCCAGGGACATGACCTCGAAATTCCCGAATATCGTCGTCTCGAAGGACACCTGAGCGGGCTCATCGGGCCGTCGTGAAGGCCGCATCGAACACTACACCTTGCGTTCCTGGCCCGACTTGCCTACTATGGCTCGTGTATTCGGAAGGGTGGGATGCCACCCCTCGGCGCGGGGAGGCGCGGAATGCGGGAAATTGCCCTTGATTTAGGAATGGCAGTCCCTATAATCGGTTTCACCACGGGCTCCGGTTCGGTTGTCTGCGCAGCGGACGGTCAAACCCGGGCCCGCTGCTTTTGGAGATCGCAAACGCATTTGAACGTGGGACCAGCGCAAAGGAGGTCATCATGACAAGCAAGAGAGAGCACTACGGCTCGCAGGACTTTTTCGCCCTCGATATTCCCATAACGTAGGTTGTCCTGGAGACCCAACGATGCAGATGCGCGCCGGTGTAGCCAAAAAGACCATTAAGTCCATCCGACAGCAGGCATTCGAGCAGACCCATCTCTTCGACTCGCACGCCGAGTCGAGCCTGGACTTCGACAAGGTCCGGGCGGCAGTCAAAGACGGCTACGGCAGGCCGTTCCTCCTGATCGATTCCAGCATCATTCGCGAGAAAGCACGCCGCTTCGCCGCGGCCATGCCCCGCGTGCGGCCGCACTACGCGGTCAAAGCCAATCCCGATCCGCGCGTGCTCAGAATCATGATCGAGGAGAGCGCCGGGTTCGAGATCGCCTCGGTCGCCGAGCTGGATATGCTGCTCGCACAGGGCGTTGCCGCGGCCGACATCTTCTATTCGAACCCGGTCAAGTCGCGCGACCAAATCGCCAACGCTGCGGCCAAGGGCGTCGAGTGGTACGTGATCGACTCGCTCGAGGAGCTCAAGAAAGTCCATTCGATCAAGACGGACGCCAAGCTGTATCTGCGGATCGACACGCCCAATATCGGCAGCGACTGGCCCCTCGCTGGCAAGTTCGGCGCCCATCCCTCCGAGGTTCGCGACATCATCGCGACTGCGGCCAGGCTCAAAGCCGACCTCGCGGGCGTCGCGTTTCACGTTGGCTCGCAGTGCCGCAACCCGGAAAACTGGCGGGTAGGCATGGAGAAGTCGCGTGCCGTGTTCGACTACATGAGCAAGGTGGGGCTCAACCCGCGACTCCTGAACATCGGCGGCGGTTTTCCCGTCAGGCACGTCAAGCCGATCCCCGCCATCGAGGTGATCGGGGAGGTGGTCAACCGGGCGCTCGAGGCGTTTCCGGCAAAGGTCAAGGTCATCGCCGAGCCCGGCCGCTTCCTGGTCTCGGACGCGGGCTACTTCGTATGCCGCATCATGGGAACGGCGACCCGGGCGAACAAGCGCTGGATGCACCTGGACGCGGGCCTCTTCGGCGGCATCATAGAAACCGCAGAGGGGCTCAAGTACAAGATCCGCACCGACCGCGCCGGACCGGACATCCCCTGGAACGTCGCCGGCCCGACCTGCGACTCGATCGACGTGGTGATGCGCGACGAGCCGCTGCCCTCCGACCTTCAGGAGGGAGACTACCTCTATCTACGGAACGCGGGCGCCTACACCACGGCCTATGCGAGCAACTTCAATGGATTCCCGCTGCCTGAAGTACGGGTGATATAAGCGCTAGGCGCTGCGCTCGTATTCGACGAAGGCGTAGTCGAAGCCCTCCGGTCCTCCGGAGGCGTGCCGCTCGCGCGAGATCTCCCGCCAGTGGGAGCGGTCGAACTCCGGGAAGAAGGCATCGCCGTCGAAATCGCGCTCGATCTCGGTCATATACAGACGCCGCGCGAGCGGCATGGCGAGCGCGTAGATCTGCGCTCCGCCGATCACGAACGCATCCTGGGACTCGTCGACCGCGGCGAGCGCGGACTCGAGTGTGTGCACCACCACGCACCCGGATGGAGCCCAGTCGCGCGAGCGCGTGAGCACGATATTGCTGCGACCCGAAAGCGGAGATCCGATCGATTCGAAAGTCTTTCGGCCCATGATCACGGCGTGGCTGAGCGTGAGGCGCTTGAATCGTTTCAGGTCCTCTGGAAGACGCCAGGGCATGGTGTTATCGCGTCCGATGGCGCGGTTGCGGGCCATGGCCGCGACGACGGAAATCCGAACGGTAAGGTGCATCGCGTTATTGTAGTAAAGTTGCCGCGGGATGCCGTGCCGAGAACCTTGGGCGAAAAAAAAGCCCCGGCGATCGCCGGGGCCGCCTGAACGCGCAACGGGAGGGTGGTGCGCGTGGATTTCAGGACTGCCTCAATCATAGTGAGTTACGTTGCCGCGCGCCATAGTGCTATCGTGAATTTTTTGTATCTAAGTCGCACAATCCCGATTGCCTGATGGGGATACACCGGTCGTGGCTAGAGGATCTCCTTACAGACGTGTAGGGATTTCACCTACAGTTTAGGTTCGAGAACGGAAAATGCGCTTATTCAACCGTGGAGGGGATGAAGGGTGAAGATCGATATCGACTTCCCTCAGCGCTACTATCCGAGGTCGTTCCTCGCTCTGCTGCTGCTGGCCTTCTTGTTGGTCGCTGCTCCGCTCGTCATCGCCTTCTACAGCGCCGCGGTGTACGTCGAGCAACTGGCCGGCCAGAGCCAGACGGCGGTATCGCAAGCGGCGAGAGCCTCGCGGGGAAGCCGCCTGCTGGTCGAACAGACGACCGCTCTCGAGCGCGTCGTGCGCCAATACGTCATCCTCGACGACGAAGAGCTTCTCAACGATTATGCCCGCATCAGGGCCAACTTCAAGACGAATACCAGCGAGTTGTCGTTGCAGCCGCTCGACGAGCTACAGTTGACCGAGCTCAACCACGCGATCGATACGGAGCAGTCGCTGTTCGAACAGCTGATGCGCAAGCCGGTGACGCGGGAAGGCAAGACCTCACTCGTCGGCGGCTACATGGTCTTGTCGGACCTGGCGAGAAACGTACTCAACACGAGCAACGCCCTGATCGACCGGGAAGTGGAAACCATGCGGCAGACGGGCGAGCGCGCCCAAGGCACCCTGTGGCTGCAGCTGGCGGCGACCCTTCCGCTGGGCGTCCTCCTTGCGATCGGGGTGACCATCTTCATCGCCAGGCCCATCCGCCAGCTGGATCAGGCGATTCGACGTCTGGGCGCGGGCGAGCTCGAGGGCGAGATCAAGGTTGTCGGGCCCGCGGACCTGAAGTACCTCGGTAACCGGCTCGACTGGCTGCGTCAGCGTCTGATCGAGCTCGAGCAGCAGAAACGGCTGTTCCTGCGGCACGTCTCTCACGAACTGAAAACGCCCTTGACCGCGTTGCGCGAAGGCTCGGAACTTCTCGTCGAGGGCACGGCCGGGCCGCTCTCGCCGGGGCAGCACGAAATCGTGCAGATCCTCCGGCAGAAGAGCTTGCAGCTGCAGCGCCTGATCGAGGATCTGCTCAACTATCACCGGGCACAGGAGAGCATGGGGCGCCTGGATCTGAAAGCGGTGCGACTGGATCAAGTCGTGGAGCAGGTGCTCGAGGACCATCGCCTGGCCGTGCAGGCCCGCGGCATCCGCGCCGACCTGCGTCTCGACCCTGTTACGCTGCTGGCTGACGAGGAAAAATTACGTGCGGTCGCGGCGAATCTGGTGTCGAATGCGGTCAAATATTCGCCGGACGAGGGTATGATTTCCCTCGCGCTGCGCAAACAGGGGGACGAGGTCGTGCTCGACATCGAAGACGCGGGCCCGGGTATCCCGGTCAAGGATCGCGAGCGGATATTTGACTGGTTCTACCAGGGCGGAGATGCTCATCAAGGGCGCCTCCGCGGCAGCGGCCTGGGTCTTGCGATCGCGAGAGAATTCGTTATGGCTCATCGCGGCCGAATCGAGATCCTGCAGGAATCCGGTCCCGGCGCGCACTTCCGCGTGATCCTGCCGTCCGGGGCGCTGCCTTCAGAGTCATGACCCGCGTCGCTGCCGCCCTCGCCTGCACCCTGATTCTCGCGGGCTGCGCCGACTTGCCCATCTGGAGCCCGCCGCCGCCGAAAAGCGCAGCCCCGACGCGCGAAGAGCGCGAATCGCGCCAGGTCGTCGAGTTGATCGGGTATAGCCAGCGGGTGGCGGCGCTCCAGGCCGACGAACAGCAGCGAGAATTGAACGCTTCGAGCCAAATCTTCTCCAAGGAGCGTGGCACGTACGGGCGGGTGAGGCTGGCGCTGCTGCTTTCTCTACCCGGCACGGCGTTCAACGACGATGCCAAGGCGATCGGGCTGCTGGAGCCGGTCGCATCGACGGAGGCGGCGTCCGGCCCGATGCAGCAATTTGCGGGGCTGCTCTACGCGCAGATCGCCGAGCGCCTGCGCGAGCAGCGCCGCGCGACGCAATTGAAGGAGCAGCTCGACGCCCTGAAGGATGTCGAGCGAAAGATCATGGAACGGGAGCAAGCGCGGCCGAGATGAGCACGATTCTACTAGTCGACGACGATCCGGACATCCTGAAGCTCGTTTCTCTGCGCCTCAGCGCGGCGGGACATGGGGTGAGGGAGGCAGAAAGCGGCGAGAAGGCCCTGGCGCTGCTTGCTGCGTCGCGTCCGGACCTGGTCATTACCGATCTCAAGATGGGCGGGATGGACGGCCTGGCCCTGTTCGACGAGATACGCAGGCAATCTCCGACCTTGCCCGTCATCATCCTAACGGCGCACGGCACGATACCCGATGCCGTTGCCGCCACGCGCCGCGGTGTTTTCGCCTTCCAGCCCAAGCCTTTCGACGGCAAGCACCTGCTCGATCAGGTCGAGCAGGCCTTGCGGTTTTCGGGGGCCGGGCAAGCCGGGCAGGACGAGGACTGGAGGCGCGATTTCGTTACGCACAGCCCGCGAATGGAAAACGTGCTCCACCAGGCCCGGCTGGTCGCCCAGTCGGAAGCGAGCATCTTCATCCAGGGCGCGAGCGGAACGGGAAAGGAGCTCCTCGCCCGGGCGATACACCGCGCGAGCCGGCGCTCAGAGGGACCCTTCGTCGCCGTCAATTGCGCGGCCATCCCCGAGAACTTGCTCGAATCGGAGCTGTTCGGTCACCGCAAGGGTTCCTTCACCGGGGCGAACTACGATCACAAGGGTCTCATTCCCGCAGCGGACCAAGGGACGCTCTTCCTCGACGAAATCGGCGACATGCCTTCTCCCCTGCAGGCGAAGGTCCTGCGGGTGCTGCAGGACCACGAGGTGCGGGCGGTCGGCGCGACCCAGGGAACTCCCGTTGACGTGCGCATCATCTCTGCCACACACCGCGACCTCGATGTGCAGATGAAGGAGGGCCGGTTCCGCGAGGACCTCTACTATCGCCTGAACGTCGTTTCACTCGAGCTGCCGACGCTTTCCGAGCGGCGCGAGGACATCGTCCCCCTGGCCGCGCACTACCTCAAGTCCACGGCGGCGCGCTATGGGAAGGACGTCCAGGCCTTTGCTCCCGAAGCCCTGCAGATGCTGCTCGCGGCGCCATGGCCCGGCAACGTGAGGCAGCTCGTCAACGTGATCGAGCAGGTGGTTGCCTTGTGCGCCTCGGGCCTAGTTCCGGCATCGTTGGTGCAGCAGGCATTGAAGGAAGAGCCCGCCCAGCTGGCCTCTCTTGAGCAGGCGCGGGGCGCATTCGAGCGCGAGTATCTGATTCGCATCCTGCGCATTACCGGCGGCAGCGTGACCCGGGCGGCCAAGCTCGCGCAGCGCAATCGCACCGAGTTCTACAAATTGCTCGAGCGCCACAAGCTCGAGCCGAAGATGTTCAAGCTCGAGAAGGGCTGAGTTGCCCTGACGCATCTCGCTGGGATGTCGCCGCGAGACGACACGAAATACCCTTTTGCTTCAGCCTCGATTTCCTTTCGCGCGGCGATGTCGTCGCTGTCAGACGACATTTTCTCTTTTCGCCGCCTCACGAATTCGAGTTAAGTCCTTGACCGGGCAGAGAAGCCCCCTGTTGGCACGGCCATTGCAATCGCCGGTGCAGCAACGCGAGGTTACCGGGGGGCAGCGGATTGATGGCGGACGTCACAAGGCAATTGGGGTCGACGCGGATCAGTCCGCTCGTCGTGACGGTCGCGGCTTCAGCAGCGATTGCGGCAGCGATTGCAAGTCTGATCGGCCTCGGTGCCCTGACCGGAGTGGCGACGAACCAGCGAGTGCCGCTGCGGGACGAGGGACCGTTGCCCAGCGTGGGAGCCAAGCCCGGCCAGCCGGGCACTTGCGCGCTGTGCGGCACGATCGAGTCCATCAGGACCATCGAAGTGCTCGACCAGGCGAGCGCTCTCACCGCCACCTCGGACCCTAAGAGCGGGACCGAGGGCAGCGCGCGTGCGCCTACATCGGTATTGGATACGCTGAGCAGTGTGATCACGGGGAACGCTGCCGAGAAAAACATGAGAAAGCGCCTTGTTTACCGCGTGACTCTCCGCATGGATGACGGGTCCTTTCGCACCATCTCGCTGCCGAGCCCGCCGGCTTTCACCGTCGGCGACAAGGTTCGGGTTGTCGAGGGCCGCCTCGTACGGGCATGAAAACTGGGGTATAAGAAACTCCCGTGTCCGAGATGAGGAGAAAAAAATGACGCCCCGTATTGACCGAATTGTCGTGCGCATCCTGGCGGTCTGCCTCTGCTTCGCAGGCCTGCCGATCCCGGCCGCGCAAGCCGAGCTAATCGCGACCGACCGGATCGAGGCCGCAGCACCGGCGCAGCCGACCGCGCGTGCGCTCCTGGGCACGCTTCTCGACAGAGCCGACGTTCGCGCCGCGCTCGAAAGCCAGGGCGTGAGCGCCGAAAACGCAAAAGCCCGCGTCGCCGCGCTGAGCGACGACGAAGTCGGGCGCCTCGCCGCGAGCTTCGACTCGCTCCCTGCAGGCGGGGACGGGATCGGGGGCGTGCTGTGGCTGGCGTTTCTGGTTTTCCTGATCTTGCTGATAACCGACATTCTGGGCTTCACCAAGGTTTTCCCGTTCACCCGGCCGGCCAAGTGATCCTCCCCTCTCGACCGCGCCGGCGTGTCGCCCGCCGCCTAACGGCGGCGGGCATCTTACTGGTAGGGCTTGCAGGCTGCGCTACCCCGCAGCTGCAAGCCCTGTTGAGTACCGACTCCGCGGCTCTTCCGCAGAAAGTCGAGCTCGACGCGGTTCCGTTCTACGCGCAAGACGAGTACCAGTGCGGTCCTGCGGCGCTCGCCATGGTGCTCGAGGCCGCCGGGAAGCCGACGCGGCCGGAGGCGCTGCGACCGCAGGTCTATCTCCCCGACCGACAGGGAAGTCTCCAGGTCGAAATGCTCGCCGCGGCGCGCCGCAACGGCTTCGTCGCGGTCGAGCTGAAACCGAGCCTCTCCGATCTTCTCGCCGAGATCGCGGCCGGAAATCCCGCGGTCGTTCTTCAGAATCTCGCCTTCGACTGGGTCCCGGCCTGGCATTACGCGGTCGCGATCGGCTATGACTTGAAAGAGCAGCACCTCGTCCTGCGCTCGGGGACGGAGCGGCGCCTTGAGATGCCGCTTTCCACTTTCGAGCGCACCTGGCAGCGCGGTGGCTACTGGGCGATGCTCGCGCTGCCGCCGGGGCGATTCCCGGTGAGCGTCGGGGCCGCGGACTACTTGAGCGCGGTCACAAGGCTCGAGCGATCCGGCCCGCCCGAGTCGGCCCAGGCGGCCTATCAGCGCGCGCTCGAGCGCTGGCCCGATCAGTTCACGGCCCTCATGGGCGTGGGAAACACCGCCTACCGTTCCGGCGATTTCGAAGGCGCCGAGCGGGCCTTCCGGCGGGCGGCGCTGGTCTACCCTCAGTCGGCCGCGGCGCACAACAACCTCGCGCAGACGCTCGCCGACCTCGATCGCTACGAGGAGGCGCTTACCGAAGCCCGCGTGGCGGTCGGCCTGGGCGGGCCGCTTGCAGACACTTCGATCCGCACGCTCGACGCGATCGTGAAGCGGACCGGCCGCGGGGAGCAGGAATGGAACAAGTGATTCTCTGCGCGCTTACCCTCGTTGCGCCCCACTCGCTTGTCGGGAAAGTTCACCGGGTCACGCCCAGCGCACGGCCGCGCTAGGCTTCGAGGTTCAAAGTGGCAACGCACCGCGGGGGATCCCTGCATACCTTTGTTGGCGGCCTTCGGCAGGTCCTATCGCACGGGGCCGTGACCGTTCTCGCGGTGGCGATCGCGTTCTCGCTGCCGGGGTTTGCGAACTACATCCTGAACGAGTGGTGGCCGGAGGTCGAGAGCAACGCGAACATGCTTCTGGGGACCGAGATCGCTCTGGCGTCGGTCCTCGCCCTGGTCTTCAACGTGGCGACGATCGCATGGGATCACCGGAAGCGCGTCCATACCGCGCGCCTTGCCTCGCTGGTGTACGCCCGCAACGCGAATGCCGGGTGGTGGTCGCGTCGCCGCGAGCGCGCGCTGATCGAGCAGCTCACCACGGCGCGCGACGCCTTCGTGCTGACCCTGACCGGCTACGACACCCTGGTTGCGCAGGACAGCCTGCTGCGCCCAGTGATCGAGAAAGCCTACGAGATCCGCGTGATGCTGGTGAACCCGTGCGGCCACGGCCTTCGCCAGCGGGCCCAGTCCTTGCCGCCCGCGGTCACGGTGCTCACGCTGCACACCGAGGTCGAGGCGACCATCCAGGCCCTCTCGGCGTTGCGCAAGTACGGCAAGAAAGTAAAGCTCAAGTTCTACGACGAGGAGCCCTTCTGGAAGCTCGTGGTCCTCGGCGACTACATTTGGGTGCAGCACTGCCACAGCGGCTTCGTCGTGAGGGACCAGCCCGAGTACGTATTCGCCCTGCAGCACACCGAGCCCCGCCACGGGCTCTTCATCCCCTTCTACATGATCTTATTGAATTACTGGAACGACCCCCGGCACCCCGAGTACGACTTCGACACGAACGAGCTTGTCTACCGCGATGCCGGCGGAAAAGAAACCGGCCGGGAGATTCTCGGCGTACCCATCGACGGGGCTAACCCTCCGTTGCCTTCGCCCGCCGCAGCTCAAGCGGCGCTTCTGCGCCGGTCCGACCGGGCGGCAGTCAATTAGACCGCGATCGGCGCCTTGATCGCGGGGTGGGGGTCGTAGCCCTCGAGCGTGAAATCCTCGTAGCGGAAGCCGAAGATGTCCTTCGCTGCCGGGTTGAGCCGCACGCGCGGCAGCGGACGCGGCGAACGCGTCAATTGCTCCTTCGCCTGATCCAGATGGTTGAGATAGAGGTGCGCGTCGCCTAGTGTGTGCACGAATTCGCCGGGTTTCAGACCGCAGACCTGCGACGTCATCAGCGTGAGCAGCGCATAGGAGGCGATGTTGAAGGGCACGCCCAGGAAAATGTCGGCGCTGCGCTGGTACATCTGGCAGGAAAGACGTTCCTCGGCGACGTAGAACTGAAACAGAACGTGGCAGGGAGGCAGCTTCATCTTGTCGATCTCGGCGGGGTTCCAGGCGGTGACGATATGGCGGCGCGAGTCGGGACGCGTGCGGATCGAATCCACCACCTGCGCGATCTGGTCGATCGCGCCGCCGTCGGGCGACGGCCAGCTGCGCCACTGCGAGCCGTAAACCGGCCCCAGCTCCCCGCCCGCGTCCGCCCACTCGTCCCAGATCGACACGCCGTGCTCCTGGAGCCAGCGCACGTTGGTTTCTCCCTTGAGGAACCACAGCAGCTCGTAGACGACCGACTTGAAGTGGACCTTCTTGGTGGTGAGCAGCGGAAATCCCGCAGCGAGATCGAAACGCATCTGCCAGCCGAAAGCGGACAGCGTTCCGGTGCCCGTGCGGTCGCTTTTCCTGTGCCCGTGGTCGAGCACGTGGCGCATGAGATCGAGGTAGGGCTTCATCGCGAAATCATAGCGCGTTATCCGGGCTCGATGAGCGGGTCCGCGGCGGCACGGCGCGCCAGGCCCACAGCACCGCGAGGGCAAACGCGCAGTAGGCCGTCGCAAAAACCCATTCCGGGAAATCGTAATAGAGCAGGCGGGCGACCCAACGGCCGATGAAGCTTCGCTCAGGGCCGCCGCCTCTGAACATGTCTTCCCACATCGTCAGAGGGCAGGTGATGCCAAGCAGGGCCTCGGCCGTGACGAATGCTATTGCGGCCAGATGCAGGGTCCGGAACAAGCGGTTGCGTACCCAGCTCCAGCGCCGGGCGCCAAGGAGGATGAGGACAAAACCCCCGACCACGAACAAGACGAACAAAGCATGAACGACCAGGACGGCATCTGCAATCATCGCTCGCTGGGTCGCGGCTCACCCGAGGCGGTCGGACGCAATGGGTCGGCGCTCCATTCGCTCCAGGAGCCGGGATAGAGGCGGGCGCCGCGCAGTCCCGCCACCTCCATCGCGAGCAGGTTGTGGCAGGCGGAGACGCCGGAGCCGCAGTAGTTGACGGCGTGATCCGGGCTGGTCGCGCCGAGGACGGCGCGGAATTCCTCCTTGAGCAAGGAGGGTGTCTTGAAGCGCCCACTTGCGTCGAGGTTGTCGCGGTAGAAGCGGTTCTTCGCGCCGGGGATGCGGCCGCCCACCGGATCGATCGTCTCGTTCTGCCCGCGAAAACGATCGGGCGCGCGCGCGTCGAGCAAGAGCAAGATCCCGTCGCCGAGGTGCGAGCGTACCGACTCGGCGCTCACTTCGATCGCACGTGGATTCCCCTTGAAGCGCGTCGGCTCGGTCCGCGGCACCTCCGCGCTCTGCGGGCGACCTTCGCTCGTCCATTGGTTCCAGCCCCCGTCGAGGACCGCTACGGGCAGATGTCCGAGCCAGCGCAGCAGCCACCACAGCCGCGCCGCGACCATGCCGCCCTGCGCGTCGTAGGCGACGACCTGCTTTCTCGAATCGACTCCGGCCTGCCCCAGCTTCTCCGCCAGGCTGTCCGGATCGGGCAGCGGGTGGCGGCCGTTGCGCCCGGTCTTCGGCGCGGAGAGGTCTTCGTCGAGGTGCAAGAAGCGCGCGCCGGGGATATGCGAGTGAGCGTACTCGGTGCGGCCGCGCCCCGGCGCCGTGAGATCGTGACGGCAGTCGAAGACCACCCAGTCCGGATCGGCGAGATGCTGCGCGAGAACGTCTGTTCCGACCAAGGCGGTAAGAATCATGCCGCCATCTTACCCGGACACCGGGCCGGCGCCGGGAGCCGCTCAGATCTGCCCGGCGAGCCCGCGCTTGAGATATTCGTGGAAATGCATCATGCCGTCTTCCATCGGCGACTGGTACGGGCCAACCTCGTTCTCGCCGCGCTCGTACAGCGCCCGCCGGCCGCGGTCCATACGCTTGGCGATCTCGTCGTCCTCGATCGCGGTCTCGCGGTAGGCGGCCTGCTCGGCTTCGACGAATTCGCGCTCGAACAGGACGATGTCCTCGGGATAGTAGAACTCGACGACGTTGGTGGTGTGCGTCGGCGAGCGCGGCAGCAGCGTGCTTACCACCAGCACGTGCGGATACCACTCGAGCATGACGTTCGGGTAGTACAGAAACCAGATCGCACCTTGCTTGGCTGGCTTGCCGGCCATATAGCGGGTGAGAGCCTCGTGCCACTTGGCGTAGGTCGGCGTCCCAGGCTTGGCGAACCCGTCTTTTACTCCCACCACCTGTGCCGAATAGGCGTCCGCGATGTCCCACTTGAGATCGTCGCAGGTGACGAAGTTCCCCAGCCCCGGATGGTAGGGGATCACGTGGTAGTCCTCGAGGTACACCTCGATGAAGGTCTTCCAGTTCTGCTCGAACTCCATGATCTCGACGCGGTCGAGCATGTAGCCGGAAAAATCGAAGTCGTCGGCGCTCGCGAATCCGGCGAGGTCCCTGGCCACGTCGCGCCTGCCCGCGAACAGCATGCCGCGCCAGTTCTGCAGGGGCGTGGTGCCGAGGTTGAGGCAGGGATTCTCGGGAAAATGCGGCGCGCCGAGCAGCTCGCCCCGCATGTCGTAGGTCCAGCGGTGCAGCGGGCAGACGATGTTCTGGGCGTTGCCGCGGCCTTCTAGGAGGATCGACTGGCGATGGCGGCAGACGTTCGACAGGAGCTCGATCCCGCGGGTGTTCCTGACGAGCGCCTTGCCGTGATCCATCCAGGCAAGGGTGTGGTAATCGCCCGCGTTGGGGACCATCAGCTCGTGTCCCACGTACCCGGGAGCGGTCCCGAAGAGCAGCTTCTGCTCCAGCTCGAAAAC
>JBGQKK010000005.1:0-30155 GCA_041499545.1 Gammaproteobacteria bacterium
CCTGGAAGGTGCGCATCATCGCCGGCGGACACGCCGAGCCGCCGATGATCGTGCGGCGCATGGTGCTGAACTTCAGGTCGTTGGCTTCCACGTGGGCCAGCAGGCCCTGCCACACGGTGGGCACGCCGGCCGAGACGGTGACGCGTTCGCTTTCGAACAGGTCGTACAGGCTCTTGCCGTCGAGCGCGGCGCCCGGAAAAACGAGCTTCGCGCCGTTCAGCGGTGCGAAGTAGGGAATACCCCAGGCGTTGACGTGGAACATCGGCACCACCGGAAGGACCACCGTGCGCGCCGAGCAGTTGAAGATGTCGGGGAGCGACGCCCCGTAAGCGTGAAGGATGGTCGAGCGGTTCGAGTACAGCACGCCCTTCGGGTTGCCGGTGGTGCCCGAGCTGTAGCACAGCCCCGCCGCGGTCCACTCGTCGAATTGCGGCCACTCGTAGTCTCCGTCCTCGCGCTCGAGCAGCTCCTCGTAGCACAGCAGGTTCGGCAGATTCACCTTGGGCATGTGCGCGCGGTCGGTCATCGCCACCCAGCCCTTCACGCCCCTGCACGCGGGGGCGAGCTTCTCGGCGAGGGGGGCGAAGCTCAGATCGAAAAAGACATACTTGTCCTCGGCGTGGTTAACGATGTAGAGGAGCTGCTCGGGAAAGAGCCGCGGGTTGACGGTGTGCACTACCGCGCCCATCCCCGAGACGCCGTAGTAGAGCTCGAAGTGGCGGTACCCGTTCCAGGCAAGCGTACCGATGCGCTCGCCCTCTTCCACGCCGAGCCGGGCGAGCGCCTGGGCGAGCTGCTTGGAGCGCCTGTGCGCGTGAGAGTAGGTATACCGGTGGATCGGACCCTCGACGGTCCTGGAGACGATCTCGACGTCGCCGTGATTGCGGTCGGCGTGCTCGATCAGCGACGACACGAGCAGCGGCAGGTCCATCATCTGGCCGCGCATGTTTCCCTCCTCCTTGCGCCTGGGCTCGGTGAAATTACTCTGCGCGAAAACCGGTGTCAATCTACAATCCCGCACATTATGAGCGTCAGGAAGCTGCTCGACCTCGCAGGCAAGATCGCGCTCGTCACCGGCGGATCGCGTGGACTGGGCCTGCAGATCGCCGAGGCGCTCGGCGAGATGGGGGCGAAGCTCGCGCTCACTGCGAGGAAGCCCGAAGAGCTCGAGGAAGCGCGCGAGCACCTCGCGAGGCAGAACATCGAGGCGCTCGCGCTTCCCTGCGACCTCTCGCAGCCGGAGGCCATCGGGCCGATGCTCTCGAAGCTGCTCGAGCGTTTCGGCAAGGTCGACATTCTCGTCAACAACGCCGGCGCCACCTGGGGCGCGCCCGCCGAGGACCATCCGCTGGAAGCCTGGCAGAAGGTGGTGAATCTCAACCTCACCGGCACCTTTCTCGTGACCCAGGCGGTCGGCAAGCGCTCGATGATCCCGAACCGCTATGGCAGAATCATCAACCTCGCGTCGATCGCGGGGCTGCGCGGCAATCCCGTGGGAATGCTGAAGACCCTCGCGTACAACACGACCAAGGGAGGGTTGGTGAACTTCACGCGCACGCTCGCGGCGGAATGGGGCGAGTACGGCATCACGGTGAACGCGATCGCGCCGGGGTTCTTTCCGTCGAAAATGAGCCGCGGCGCGCTGGAAAAGATCGGCGAGAGAATCGTGGCGAGCTCCCCGCTGCACCGGCTCGGCAACGAGGAGGACCTCAAGGGACTCGCGGTGCTGCTGGCCTCGGATGCCTCGCGGCACATCACCGGGCAGATCGTCGCCGTCGACGGCGGCGCGAGCGTCGCCTGAGGAACGTCATGGAAGGCTCGGCCGGAATACGGATCCCCTTCACCGAGCACCTCGGCGTCCAGGTCGTCGAGTCGAACAGGGAGCACGCGCTCGTGACCCTGAAAAAGCGGCCCGAGCTCCTGAACAGCTGGGGCGCGACGCACGGCGGCGTCATCATGACCATGCTCGACCTGGTGATGAGCTGGGCGGTGCGCGGTCACTACGGCGTCGCGGGCGGCGTATTGACGGTGGACCTCTCGGTCGGCTTCATGAAAGGGAGCTTCGGCGACAAGGTCACCGCCGAGGGACGGGTGCTTCACGGCGGCAAATCCACCGCCTTCTGCGAGGCCGAGGCGCGCGACGACGCGGGCGCGCTCCTCGCCAAGGCGATCGGCACCTTCAAGCTGCTCGCCGACAGGGAAAAGAAGAACGGATAGAGCGCCGTATGAGCGCCGCTCAACGACTGCGCGTCGGCGAGTGGCTGCTCGACCCCGCGACGAACGAAATCTCGCGGGGCGGCGAGCGGGTGCATCTGGAGCCCAAGGCCGTCGACCTGCTCCTCGCGCTGGCGCGCCGCGCCAATGAGGTGGTGAGCCGCGAGGAACTGCTCGCGCAGGTGTGGGCGGGAGTCTTCGTCGGCGACGACGTTCTCACCCAGGGCGTCATCAAGCTGCGCAAGGCCCTGGGGGACGCCTCAGGGGAGCCCCGGTACATCCAGACGATCCCCAAGCGCGGCTATCGATTGATCGCCGACGTGACCTGGCCCGATCAGGAGCCCGGCGCCGTCCCCGGAGATTCGCGGCGGCGTGTCTACTGGATCGCCGGCGCCTGTGTCCTCGCCGTGGCGGTGTTACTGGGGCTCTGGCGGCACCTTGTCGAAACGAATTCCCCTCTGGCCATGATGTCGGCCGACGCAATCAGGGCAGCCCAAATCGACACGTCGCCGAAGGTGATCGTGTATCCGTTCAGGGAGATCGCCGGCGACACCCGGCAGTCCCTGCTTGCGCGCGGATTCACCTCCCGTCTCATCACCGACCTCGGCCGGTTTCCCGGCGTGCGCGTCATCGCCTTGCCGGCCCAGAGCCTCCAGTCCCCGGCACAAGGCGAATCCGGGCGCGGAAGCTATGTCGTCACCGGCGACGTGCAAAGCACTGCCGACAAGATCCGCCTCTACATTCGTCTGGTGGATGCCGCCTCGGGCGAAGCTCTTTGGTCGGAGCAATACGACCGGCCGTACAGCGACCTCCTCGCCCTGCAGGACGAGCTCACGCAGCAAGTGCTGGGAAAGCTCCGGCTCAAGGTCAGTGACGCGGAGAAGCGCCGGCGGGCCCAGCCTTATACCCGGAATCTCCAGGCGTACGAATATTTCCTGCGCGCGCAGGCCGCGCTGATCGTCAGGAGGAAATCGGACAACGAGCTCGCGCGGGACTTCTATCTGAAGGCAATCGAACTCGATCCTTCCTTCGCCCGCGCCCGTGCGGGCCTCGCGCTCACTTACGCCGCAGACCGGAGGAACAACTGGACCTCGGACGCCAAGGTGGCCCTTGCCAAGGCGTCCGAGCTCGCCCAAACCGCGCTACAACTCGATCCGGACAGTCCGGAAGTCCATTTCGCGGTGGCCTTTGTCAGCATGGAGCGCGGCGCGCTCTCGGACGCGATCGGCAGCCTGCGCACCGCCCTGCGGCTCAATCCCTCGTACGCAGACGCCTATGCGCTGTTGGCGGGGATCGCGACCTACGACGGCCGGCCCGCCGAGACGATTCCGCTCATCCAGGTGGCCATGCGTCTTGCGCCCAACTCCGGCTATCTGTACTCGCTCATCCTGGGGCGCGCGTATTTCTTCCTCGGGGACACCGACTCGGCGCTGCTCAATCTCCGGCAGGCCGTCGAGCGCAACTACGAAAGCGTCGAAAGCCACCTTTACCTCGCGGCAGCGCTGGCTGGCGCGGGCCAGCGCGATACGGCAGCCTGGGAAAGGGAGGAAATACGCTCGCTCGAGCCGGCATTCAAAGTGAGCGAGTGGCTGAGGAACTATCCGATGGCCGACGCGGGGCAGCGCAAGCGCCTGACCGAGGCCCTGGCCAGCCTCGATCTGTAGGGTTTCCGGGCCTTCGGAAAAGCATAGTCAAATCTTCGCCGGTCCGTAGGGCTTTCGGGTCCCACCGGACTTAGATTGGCGTCTTCTCGACCCACTCAAGGAGAAGACGATGACCAAGACAGCCCTCGCCACCGCAGCGACGCTTGCGTCCCTGCTTGCCACCGGGCCCTGCCTGGCCCACGAAGGCCGGGAGCAGCTGGGCATGGTGCATTTCCCGACGTCGTGCACGCCGCAAGCCCAGACCCTCTTCGACAAGGCCATGCTGTTTCAGCATTCGTTCTGGTACAGCGCCTCGGGGCGCGCGTTCGAGGACGTGCTGAAGGCCGACCCCGGCTGCGCCATCGCGTACTGGGGATACGCACAAAGCCTGCTCGCCAATCCCTTCAACCCGACGCCGTCAAAGAACCTCGCCCTCGGGCTCGAAACGGTCCGGAGGGGGCAGGCGGTCGGCGCGAAGACGCAGCGCGAGAACGATTTCATCGCCTCGATCGGCGCCTACTACGCCGACTACGACAAGCTGGATCAGCGCAAGCGCGCTCAAACCTATCTGGCGGAGATGGAAAAGCTCGCGAAGAGCTACCCGGAAGACGACGAGGCGCAAATCTACTACGCCCTGGCGCTCGACATCGCGGCCTCGCCCTCCGACAAGACCTACGCCAACCAGCTCAAAGCCGCCGCAATACTGGAGAGAATCTTCGAACGCCAGCCGCGCCATCCCGGCGCGGCGCATTACCTGCTTCACAGCTATGACTATCCGCCTATCGCGGGAAAAGGTCTGGGCGCCGCGAAACGCTACGCCGAGATCGCCGAGGCCGCGCCGCACGCGCAGCACATGCCTTCCCACATCTTCACCCGGGTCGGCTACTGGAAGGAGTCGATCGCATCCAACGCGACGGCGGCGCGCATCGCCAAGGCGGAGAAGGAGCCCGACGATCAGCTGCACGCCTCCGATTACATGGTCTACGCCTTTCTTCAGCTGGGGCAGGCATCCAAGGCGCGCGAAATCATCGAAGAGATGTCTACCGTGACCGGATTCAACGCGGAGCGGAACACCGGCCCGTTCGCGCTGGCCGCGAGCCCGGCGCGCTATGCGGTAGAGCGCGGCGACTGGAAGGCCGCCGCGCAGCTCGAGGTGCGGCCGACCAAATTCGCCTACGTGGAAGCGATAACGCGCTTCGCGCGCGCGCTCGGCGCGGCGCGCGGCGGAAACCAGGAATCGGCGAAGCCGGAAATCGCCAGGCTGGCCGAGCTTCGCGACAAGCTCCGCCAGGCGAACGACGCGTACTGGGCAGAGCAAGTGGACATCCAGTGGCAGGCCGCCACCGCCTGGGCGCTCTACGCGGAAGGCCGGCATGCCGAGGCGCTCGCGGCCATGACCAATGCGGCGGAGGCCGAGGACAAGACGGAAAAAGGCACCGTGACGCCGGGTCCGCTCGCGCCGGCGCGCGAGATGCTCGGCGCCATGCTGCTCGAGCACGGCGCCTACGGCGACGCGCTTGCTGCCTTCGAGGCGACGCTGAAGAAGGAACCCAACCGGCTCGGCGCCACGTCCGGCGCCGCAAAAGCGGCGCCGAAGGCCGGCGACGCGGCAAAGGCGAAGGAATATCGCGCGAAGGTTCGGGAGCTGACTCAGGGCTCGATCATGCTCAGAACCTCAGGCCGACCGACGTCATCCCGCAGCGGGCGCTCGTGAGCGAACGCGTTGTGCGCCCAGATCGCCGCGAGGACGATCAGCGTGAGCCAAACCAACACGATGATCGCGGCACCGATGCGCCCCATCCAGGAGCCGCTCGCGTCCAGCTGTGAGGCACGCGAGCGGCATTCCGCCATCACGCCGGCCGGGATCATCTTTACGGCGAGGACGATCGCGAACGGCAGGAGCACTATTTCGTCCACCAGGCCGAGCACCGGGATGAAGTCGGGGATCAGGTCGATCGGGCTCAGGGCGTAGGCGACGATCACCGCAAGGAAGAGCTTCGCGTACCAGGGCGTTCCCGGGTGCCGCGCCGCGAGGTAAAGGGCGAGCACCTCGGACTTCAGTTCGCGCGCCCGCCGCTTGAGCTCGGCGATCAGCGCCACGGCCTAATCCGCCTTGATGCCGGCCGTCTTGATCACCGGCCACCACTTCTCGATCTCCGCCTTGTGGTGGGCGCCGAGCACCGCGGGCGATTGCTGCTCGCGCGGCGGGATCTCCTGCCCCAGATCGCCCAGACGCTTGCGCACCGCCGGGTCGGCCAGGGTTTCGACGATCGCTTCGTTGAGCCTCGCGACGACCGCCTTGGACGTGCCTGCCGGCACCCAGATCCCGTGCCACACGGCCATGTAGAAGCCGGGCAGCCCGGCCTCGTCGACCGTGGGGATGTCCGGCTGAGCCTCCAGACGCGTCTTCGAGGTGACCGCGTAGGCGCGGATCTTTCCGCCGCGGATCTGCGGGAGCGAGTTCGCCGCCTGGTCGAAAGTCAGGTCGACGTGGCCCGCGAGTATGTCCTGCATCATGGGCGCGGCGCCGCGATAGTGAACGATCTGGATCTGGGCGCCCGTGATCTTCTGGAAGTGCACGCCGCTGATGTGCGAAGGCGTGCCGGCTCCGCCCGTGCCGTACGAGACCTTCTCCTGGTTGGCCTTCACCCAGGCGAGGAGCTCCTTGAGGTCCTTCGCCGGCACCCCGCTCTTGGACACGATGATCTGCGGGTTGCTCGCGATCATCGCGACCGGCTCGAAATCCTTGAGCAGGTCGTAGGGGAGCTGGTAGATCGCGCCGTTGATGACGTGCGTCCCGATATGCCCGATGCCGAGCGTATAGCCGTCGGGCGCGGCGCGCGCGACCCTTCCGACGCCGATGCTGCCTCCGGCGCCGGTCGTGTTCTCGACCACCACCGTCTGGCCGAGCGCGCGCGACATGCGCTCGGAGACAATGCGCGCGATGGTGTCGGTGGGGCCGCCGGCGGAGAACGGCACGACCATGGCAAGCGAATGCGTCGGATAGGTCTGCGCCTGAGCCGTGAGAACGGGTCCAACGACCGCGAGCGCGGCGGCGAAGCGGAACATTTTCATCTTTCCCCCTCCTATTTCTTATAGTTTGCGATCTTGTCGGTTCCGGACGCGAGCTGATCCTTCGCACCTCCGGTTCTCGGCGCCCGATTCGGCCATTGTGCCAGCACGCCGATCAGCAGCATGAGCACCCCCAGCAAGGTCGCAGCGCGCTCGGGCGTGCCGCGCGGAGCCTCGAAGAAGAACGCATAGAGCAGCACGAAGGGCGCCGCCAGCATGAGCGCGGATCCGACGACCCCGACGACGCCGCGCCATCCGGGGCGCGATCCGGGCCGGTAGATTCCTACCGCAAGATTGATCAGGCTGCCGAGAAGCAGATAGACGTGATTCGCGCGGTACATGTAGCGGATCGCTTCGTGGCCCTCGTACGCCGCCGGAAAATGGGTCGCCATATACGCCCCGGTGCCGAGGAAGGCGAGCGCTCCGCCCAAGCCGACCAGAAGATGCAGCGATCGGATCGTCATGATCTATCCGGACCCTGCTAGACGCGCCATACGACGTACCAAATTCCCGCGACCGCCAGCGCGGGAACCGCCAGGATCCAGCGAGACTTCGCCAGGCCCAGCCAGACGAGACCGGCGAGGGTCGCATACAGCGTCACGTTCGCGAGCGCCGCGATCGCAAACGAGCCCCAGGCGCTCAAGTCCGGCGCGCCCGGCTCTTCCATGGGGACCAGCAGAAGGGGAGTGGGCCACAGCATGAGCTGCAGGTAATCGAAAGCGGTCAGCGCGGCAACAGACGCTTCGGGAAACCGGTCTAGCGCGGCCAATACGAGCCGAAATACCACCGGGACCGCGAGTCCGAGTCCGGCGCCCGCCAGGATGAAGCGCAGTGCTCCCGATTCCGTCGAGTTCATATCAGCTCCCGAGTATCAAGGCGCGCAGGATATGCCTGTGGCACCGCCGCTCCTCCTCGTCGCAGTGGCACAGCAGGGTCACGTGTCCCCGCCGCGCGAGCCGCTCGATCAGGCGCAGGGTGAATTTCTGGCCGTGGTTCTTGATGGTCCGGCTGCGCGCGTCGATCGGACCGTCGAGGAAGAGCTCCTTGCGGTACTGCTTCGAGAACTGCGCCCAGGAGATCGCTCCGTCCTGCACGCGCCGCAGAACCCGCTCGCTCGGGCCGAGACTCGGCATCCAGACGTCGTAGCGCGACGCCGGAACTCCCCGGCCGCGGAACCGGGCGACGAGAATACGCAGGCCGTCGCCGTCGCGATCGATCGCCGTGCGCACGCTCTTCGTTTTCAGCATCAGTCGATTTTCGGCGCGAGCAACATCTCGCCGCCGCCGAGGATCAGCCGGTTCCAGGTCGGCGTGACGACGATTTCGTTGATGCAGACGTGCGCCGGCGATTCCGCGACGAAGCGTACCACGCGGCCAAGATCCTCCATCTTGAGCATCTTCGCCTGGTCCTCGGGCGAAGGCGGCTTGGGCCGCGCGCGCTGCAAGGGCGTCACCGTCTCGCCCGGATGGACGACGCAGGCGCGGATGCCGTGCATGCCTTCCTCGAGATTGATCTGGTGCGTCAGCCCGGTGAGGGCCTGTTTGCTCGCGTTGTACGCGGCGCCGCCGATGTAGGCCTGGTAGCGCGCGAACCACGAGCCGATGTTGATCACCTGCCCGTCGCGCCGTGAGCGCATCGAGGGCAGCACCGCGAGCGTGCAGTAGAGCGCGCCGTTCAGGTTCGCCTCCACGACGCGGTCCCACTCGGAGGCCGCGAGGTCCTTCAGGAAGCGCTTGGGGATGTTGACGCCGGCGCAGTTGACGAGGATATCGACGCGGCCGTGGCGCGAGAGGATCGCCTTTGCCGAGAGATCGACCGCGTCGCGGTCGGCGACGTCGACCGCCTCGGCGTCGGCCTGTCCTCCTGCGCGGTCGATGAGGTCCTGCGTTTCCGCGAGCGCGGTCGCGCGGCGGCCGGTGACGACCACCTTCGCGCCGGCCTTGGCGAGCTCGAGCGCGGCGGCCTGCCCGATGCCGCTGCCGCCGCCCGTGACCCAGGCGATTTTTCCGGTCAGTGCGCCCATGCGCGGTCGCTTGTCTTCGCCAGCCAGATGATCACGCAAGCGCCTCCGAGGTCTCGAGGATCGGCGGTAGGGGAGAGTCGAGCGCCGCGCAGATCGCGCGCAGCAGCTCCCCTTCGGCAAGCGTGAGTCTATCATCGGCCATCGCCGTCGCCACGCAGGCCTTGATGAAGGCCGGCTTCTTCAGCGGGGCGAGCGCCTTCAGCTCGTTGAGCGCGTTGTCGACGAGATCGAAGCGGAGCTCCGCGGCCGCGCTGAACACGCCTCCCTCGATCCCGAGCGCTTCCATCCCCTTGTTGAATGCGAACATCCCTCCCCCGCCGGCGTGCGCGAGCAACGACAGGACGATCGCCGATTCGCGCGCGACGGAGGAGACCTCCCGGTGCCTGGTCTGCGACCCGCCCTTGACCTGCGGGCCCAGGTAGCGGCGCAGCACGGTCTGCAGCACGAACTCGCCGAGACTGACCTTGCCGTCCGCCTCGATCAGCCGGCCCACCAGGCGAAGCACCCGATCGCGCCCGTCCTGCGGGAGGGCCTTGAGCACCGGCAGGGCGAGCGTAAGCAGCGGAAGACGCACCTTCGGGCCGAGAGGAGCGAGGGCATCGGCGAAGCCCGAGCACCGCGCGGCGAGGTCGGCGCCCGCGTCTTCGCTGATCCGGGAAAGCTGCTTGAGGCGCGTCTCCTCCGCGCCGAGCAGCAAGGCGAACACGACCGCCCTCGCTCCGGATTCGCTTCCGGTTGCGTCACGGACATCGGCCGGAATTTCGTCGAGGACGCGACGGGCGTGCTCGACGTGCGCAGGCGTTGGATTGCCGATGCTGCCTACGAGCGTCGCGGCGACGAGCGCGGCTCCGCCTTCCACGGCCGGCGGGCGCTTTGCATAGAGCGGGCTCGCGAACGCTTCGGGGACCGGGCCGCCTTGCGCGGCGAGCGCCGCGGCCTCGGCGCGCGCGATACGCTCCGCGAGCAGGCGCTTCGCCGCCGGACCGAGAAGCCGCTCCATCCGCTCCTCGATCGGCGGGTGCGTTCTCATCCAGGGGAACTCGAGGAGATCGCCGACCGGAGCGCCGATGCACATGTGCGAGAGCTCCTCGGCATGGCGCTGGAGAATGACGCTCCCGCGCTCGGCGATCTTGTAGAGCGCGCCGCCGATGCCGCCCGGATTACGCGTGAACTGCACGGCGGACGCGTCGGCGAGAAACTCGCGCTCCCGGGAAACCGCGGCCTTGATGAGGCGCCCGGCCAGGACCCCCACCGAGCCGATGAGCCAGAGCAGAGCGCCAACGAGGACGACGCGCACGTCGCCCCGGTTGCCGCGGCCGCCGCCTCCCAGGCGCATGAGAAAGCCGCCGGCCGAACCGATAAGGACGATGCCGGCGATCACGCCGAGCAGCTGGATATTGAGGCGCATGTCGCCGTTCAGGATGTGGCTGAACTCGTGGCCGATCACACCCTGGATTTCGTCACGGCTGAGCCGCTTGAGCGCCCCTTCGGTGACGACGACCGCCGCTTCGTGAGGCGAATAACCGGCGGCGAACGCGTTGATCGCGGTCTCCCCGTCCATGACGAAGACCTGCGGAACCGCGATGCCCGAGGCGAGAGCCATCTCCTCCACAACGTTGAGAAGCCGTTTCTCCTCGAGATCCCCCGCATCCCGCGCGATCCGCCGCGCGCCGACCATTCCGGCGACTGCGCCGCCGCCGCCCGCGAGTTGGTTCAGGCGAACGAACGTTCCCCCGAGGATCACGCCGAGCACAACCAGCGTCGTGATCACGTACGCGGAGCGCGGCACCGCGGCGAGCGCGCGGCCGACGGGAAGCAGGGGCCGCTCCGTGGCGACAAGATAGATGGTGCCCCCGACCACGTTGATGGAGAGCACGATCGCCGCGACCGCGAGCAGGAAGGCGAGTAGGATCCAGCCGCTGTTGCGCCGGGCGCGGTGCTGCTGCTCGAAGAAATCCATGGTGCAGCCGGTACGGCTGCGGTTGCCGCGACGCTAGAAGGACACCTTGACGGCCTTGCGCTCCTCCGGAGACTCCGTCGATTCCAGCAGCGTCGCGTCCTTGAAGCCGCCGAAGCCGGCGACAAAGTTGTCCGGGAAGCTCTCGATGGCCGTGTTGTAGCTCATCACCGCGTCGTTGTACGCCTGGCGCGCGAAGGAGATCTTGTTCTCCGTGCTGGTCAACTCCTCGGAAAGCTGCATCATGGTCTGGTTGGCCTTGAGGTCGGGATAGGATTCCGAGAGCGCGAACAACCTGCCGAGCGCACCCGACAGGCCCGCCTCGGCCGTGATCATCTGCTTCATCGCTTCCGCGTCGGCGGGGTTCGCAGCGGCGCGCTGATTGGCGCTCTGCGCTCCCGCCCGCGCGGCGATCACCGCCTCGAGCGTGCCGCGCTCGTGCTTGATATAGCCCTTCGCGGTCTCCACCAGATTCGGGATCAGGTCGTAGCGGCGCTTCAGCTGCACGTCGATCTGCGCGAAGGCGTTCTTGAAGCGGTTGCGCGCCGCGACCAGACCGTTATAGATCGAGATCAGCCAGACGAACGCCAGGACGACGATGCCCACCACGGTCCAGAAACCCCAGCTCATGTCTTCTCCCTTGTCAAGACGGCCCGCTCAGTCGTCCGCGCTCCGGATCACTACGGTCTTCGCGATCATGTCGTGCCAGCCCCGCTTGCGCTTGTCGAAGGCGATCCAGAGGACGCCGATCAGGGGAATGAAGAGCAGCCACATCAGCAGGAGCACCACCGCCCGCAGCGTCAGCTTGCCGATCGACGCCGGCGCGAGCGTCTCTGCGTCCACGATCCGCGCCGACAGCAGCATCAGCCCTGGGGTGGCGGCGCGGTAGCGCCACAGCACGATCATCGCGAGCAGCGGCAGGACGAGCTGGGTCCAGATATCGACTGACAGCGTCTTGCCCTGCATGGCGAGCGCGGGATATTCGCGTCCGAAAAAAGCGATTTCGATCGGCGCGATGATCGCGAGCAGGACGATGACGTCGATGACCGAAGCGCCCAGCCTCAGCCAGAATCCGGCGTACCTGGGCTCGCGCTGCAGATTGTCGGCCATGGCCAGTCTCTGCGGCGCATGGTAGCCCGACCCCGGCGAGCGAGGCAACCGCGGCCGTCGATCCAGCTAGTTAGTTGCCGGGGCGCCCGCTTCGGGAACGACCTGCATCCAAGGCGACGGACAGGTTTGGACGTTCGGGAAGTAGTCCTGGTAGTCGGGGCAATAGTAGTAGTACGGCGCGCCGCCCTGCTCGATGTAGGTCGGCGGCTGCGTGTAGGCCGGGCCGCCGTACCCCGGAGAGACATAAGGATAGGAGTAGTAGGGATACGGATAAGGGGGATACCAGAAGAACGGCGCGGCGACCACGAACGCGCCACCGATGAACACCCGGTGAGTGTGAATCGGCTTGCCGACGACGACCGCCGGGGGACGCCCGCCGACGCCGGGATGTCCGGGGTGTGGGCCCGTCGTGAAATGCATGGGACCCGTCGTGAAATGCGTGGGTCCCGTGGTGAAATGCATGGGCCCTCCGCTGACGCGCCCGCCCATTCCCGGGTGTCCACCCACGCCAGCGTGTCCGCCCGACGTCGCATGGCCCCCGCCGCCGCGCCCTCCGCCGCCGCCGCGACCGGCCTGCGCGAGCTCCGCGCCGGCCATCAGCGCCAGTCCCAACACAACTGCAATCAGCCGTTTCATTTGAGCCGCCTGACCACGGAGAACTCCTGTGATTTAGTCTAGCCCGCCGCCGCGGTCGATGCTGAGCTTTTACACCTTTTACACCCGGTTACATCTGCTTTCACAGGCAATCCGGCTCACCCGCGGACGGCACCGGACGCGGCACGAAGCCGAAAAGCCGCGGAACGTCGGCACCACGGACAGGCGCGACCCGGATGCTCACGCCGCGCAGCAGCGCGCGAGCCTCCTCTCCCCGGGCGACATCCTCGAGCAGGCGCTCGGGGGTCCGGCCCCGCGGGTCGGCGAGGCGCTCGACGAAGGCGGGCAGGTCGCGGTCGAGCAGCACGCCGATGCCCATCTCCGCCTCGAGGAGCAGCGCACCCGCGTCGTCGACGAGCACCGCCCCGGGCGAGCGCACGACGGCGCCGGTGTGCGCGAGCAGACCTTCGCCCGCGTCGTCGAGCCGGTAGACCCAGGGCGTGTAGTCGAGCGTGACGAACACCCGTTGCGGCCCGTTCTGGAAGTACCAGCGGCCTTGCGCGTCGCCCGCGTAGTTCCTGCCGATGAAGTCCCTGACCGCGGGGTTGGCGATTCGCTCGAAGCGGCCCGAGACGTTCTTGATCGTCCAGCTCCCCCGCCGGTCGAGCGCCAGCCAGCCGTAGACCGCCGGCACGTCCGGCCACTTCAGCATTGAGCGCAATACGATCGCGTCCATTTGATATGCTCGCAACTCCGGAGCGAAGAATACGTCAGCCCGCGCCGGGGTGGGGCAATGCGCAGGGAGGAGCGCCGTGACAAAAGAGGAATTCACCTTCGTCCACAGCTTGCGCGTGCGCTGGGCCGAGGTGGACCGCCAGGACGTGGTGTTCAACGGCCATTACTTCCTGTATTTCGACGTGGCGGTCGCCGAGTACTGGCGCGCGATCGGGTTCAGCTACCCCGCGGACATCGTCGGCAAGTACGGCACCGACATCTACGCGGTGAAGGCGAGCGCCGACTATCACGGGTCGGCGACGTACGACGACCTGATCGAGATAGGCTGCCGCGCGGGCCGCATCGGCCGCTCCTCGCTGCAGCTCCTCTTCGGGGTCTGGCTCGGCGCGGAGCGCATCACCAGCGGCGAGCTCGTCTACGTGAACGCGGACCCGAAAACAAGGCGGTCGGTCCCCTGGCCGGACCCCCTGAAGGCGCAGATACTCGCCTTCGAAAGAACCCCGCCGGCGACCGAGTGAGCGCCAGGCCTCGCGCATGAAGCACCAGTCGATCCTCGAATACGCGAATTTCCGCTGGTTCAAGGTGGCGTGTGCGCTGTCGGCGCTCGCCGGGTTCGCCTACGGGTTCCACGAGCCGTCCACCAAGCCCTACGGCGGCACCGCGCTCGGCTATGCGCTCGGCACCGCAGCGGCGCTCCTCGTCCTGTGGCTGCTCGCGTTCGGCGTGCGCAAGCGCCTCTACCGCTCGACCCTCGGCACGGTCCAGGGCTGGCTGTCGGCGCACGTCTACCTCGGCACCGCGCTGGTGGTGATCGCGACGCTGCACACCGGCTTCGAGCTCGGCTGGAACGTGCACGGGCTCGCCTACGTGCTCATGGTCCTCGTGGTGGCGAGCGGCTTCTACGGCGTATTCGTTTATCTGAGAGTGCCCAGCGCGATGACCGCGAACCTCGGCGACGAGACGCTCGAGTCGATGCTCTTGCGCATGGCCGACATCGACAAGGACATGCGCGAGAAGGCGCTTTCCCTCCCCGACACGCTCTTCAAGCTGGTCGAACGCTCGGTGGTGGCGACGCGCCTGGGCGGGAATTTCTTCCGCGTGGTCTCCGGGCGCGACCGCAGCTGCCCGACCGCGCGCGCGGCGCGCGAGCTGCCCGAGCTCGCCAAGACCCTCACCGGCGAGCCCGCCAACGTCAACCGCGAGGTGTACACGCTCCTGCTCGAGAAGAACGAGCTGCTCGCCCGCGCGCGGCGCGCGATGCGTCACAAGGCGATCCTGGATCTGTGGCTCTATGTCCACGTGCCGCTGTCGATCGCGCTGCTCGCCGCCCTCGCGGTGCACGTGACCACCGTCTTCATCTACTGGTAGCGGGGCGCTCCTGAAGCTCCTTCTCATCACCCAGACGCGGAGCCGCGCCGGCAAGCCTCTCCAGGCGAAGCGCGAGATCCAGGGGGACTGGCTGCGCGTCGGCCGGGCGGCGAGCTCCGAGATTCATCTGCCCGATCCCCGGGTCGCGCTCAACCAGGGCGTGGTCGTCTTCCGCGACGGCGTCGTCTACAGCGAGGGCGAGGCGGCCGTCGTGAGCCACTCGGCGACCACGCGCAAGGCGGTGCGCTCGGTGCGGCTCAAGCCCGGAGCCACGGTCAACGTCGGCCCCTACCGCTTCACCGGCGTGCAGGCGCCCGAAGGCTTCGACGGCGCTATCGCGGTCGAGCTGGTGAAGCCGCTTGCGGAGGCCGCCTCGGGACTCGCGACGCGGGCGAGCCGTCTCACGCTCGCGTCGCTCAGGCTGCCCAAGCGCTGGGCCGCGTGGGCGCTCGCGCTGCTCGTGCTCGTGCTGTTCTTCGCGCTCCCCGCCGGGCGCATTCTCGATCTGCCCTGGCGTGCGGCCTCGCAATCCCCCAGCGTCACCGGCGACCGCTTCTGGAATCCGGGACCGGTGATGCTCGCGCACCAGCCGATAGCGACGCGCTGCGCGTCCTGCCACACGGCCGCTTTCCAGCACGTGAAGGACAGCGCCTGCCTCGAATGCCACGTCGCGGTCGGCCATCACGTCGGTCCCGAGCTCAAGCCCGCGGCGCTGTTCCAGGGCGCTCGCTGCGCGAGCTGCCACCGCGACCACAAGGGCGTGAGGTCCACCCACCGCGACGACGACGGCTTCTGCGTGGCCTGCCACCGCGACCTCGGCGCCCGGGCCAAAGGCACGCAGGTCGAGAACGCCTCGGATTTCGCCGCCGACCATCCCGCTTTCCGCCTGTCGATCCCGGAGGGCGACTCGGTGCGCAAAGTGCGCCAGGGATCGGACGAGCTTTCGGAGAACTCGAACCTCATCTTTCCCCACGCAACGCATCTCCATCCCGCGGGCGTGAAATCGCCCTCGCGCGGCCGCGTTCAGCTCGACTGCGGCGCCTGCCACCGGCTCGACGCTTCGCGGCGCGGCTTCGCGCCGATATCGATGGAGCGCCATTGCCGCGAGTGCCACCGCCTGGAGTTCGAGCCCGCGGTGACCTCGCGCGAGGTGCCGCACGGGAAACCCGCGGAGGCGGTGACGGTGATCTCCGAGTTCTACGCGAGCCTCGCGCTGAACGGCGTGAAGGACAGCTTCGAAAAGGCTTTCGGCGTTCCCGGCGAAGGCCTGCTGCGGCGCGTCGGCCAGCCCTCGGAGTCGGAGCGCCGGGTGGCGCTCGCGCTGGCGAAACGCAAGGCCGAGCGGGTCGCCGTCGACCTGTTCGAGGTGCGCGTCTGCAACGCCTGTCACGAGGTCGAGCGCGAAGACGCCTCGCACGGCGGCGCTTGGAAAGTTGCTCCGGTGCGAATCGCCGTCCGCTGGATGCCGCAGGCGCGCTTCAGCCACAAGACCCACGCGCAGTCGAAGTGCGCGGATTGCCACGACGTCGACCGCTCGATGGATTCGAGCGATGTCGCGATTCCCGCGATCGAGACCTGCCGCGACTGCCACGGCGGGTCGAAGCCGGTCGAAAAGAAGCTCACCTCGAGTTGCATGCTGTGCCACGGGTTCCACGACCCCAGCCACCCGTGGAACCCGGGCACGAAGCCCAGGGCGGTCGCGGAGGCGCGCGGTGCCCCTTGAGGGCCGCTTTGCGGCGGCGCGCGCACTCTTCTTCCTCGCCGCGGCGGCGCTCGGCTGCTCGGGCTCGAGCCACGACGCTTCGCCGCCCTGCGCGCCGAACTGCCTCTCCCCGGCCAACTTCCTCTCCGACACCGACGTGCAGCGCGTGATTTCGCAAGCGGTCGGCGAAGCGCAGGCACGAGGCGCCGCCGCCACCATCGCCGTCGTCGACCGCGTCGGCAACGTGCTCGCGGTGTTCCAGATGACCGGCGCGCAGGCGAACGTCGCCATCGCGAGCGGGCGCGGCGTCCTGGGGGGACTCGAGGGCGTAACGGTCGCCTCGACGCTCGCCGCGATCGCCAAGGCGATCACCGGAGCCTACCTGTCCTCGTGGGGCAACGCCTTCTCCTCGCGCACCGCCTCGCAGATCGTCCAGGAGAATTTCAATCCCGGCGAGGCGCAGGCGCCGAGCGGCCCCCTCTACGGGGTGCAGTTCTCGCAGCTCTCCTGCTCGGACGTGAACACCAACACGACGCAGGGCAGCCTCGGCCCGAAGCGCTCGCCGCTCGGCCTCTCGGCCGACCCGGGCGGGCTACCCCTCTACAAGAACGGCGCCCTGGTCGGCGGCATCGGCGTGATCGCCGACGGCGTCTACGGCATCGACTTGAATATCTTCGACGTCGACCAGGATCTGGACGAGCTGATCGCCGTCGCCGGCAGCTCGGGCTTCTCGCCGCCCGAGGACATCCGCGGCGAGCGCATCACCGCCAACGGCCACTCGTTCCGCTTCGTCGATTCGGAGTCGCTCGCCTCGAACCCGGCGAACGCCCCGGCTTTCGGCACGCTCCCGGGCGCGCTGGTCTTGGTTCCCGGCTACGTCAACGCGAGCGTGAGCGCGGGTGTCGCCTTCGGCACCCCGGCGTCCGGCTATGGCCCGGCGACGGGGACGCTCGGCGCGCTCGGCGGCTTCACGCTGGTCGATGCCTTGAACCTCCCGCGCTTCCCGGTAAGCGCGGGCGTAGGCCCCGGTGCGCTCCTGGCGAACGAGGTCTCGCGCATCCTCGAGGAGGGCCTGAAGGTCGCGCCGCGCTCGCGCGCGCAGATCCGCCGCCCGCTCGGCTCGGCGGCCGAGGTCTCGATCGTGGTGGTCGACCTGAACGGCGACATCCTCGGCCTCGTTCGCACGCCCGACGCGCCGGTGTTCGGCACCGACGTCGCGGTGCAGAAGGCGCGCGGCGCGCTGCTCTTCTCTCTGCCCAACGCCGCCGCACTCATCGCGGCCCTGCCCGCGCCGATCGCGGGCTACGTGAGCGCGTTCGCCGCCTTCGTCGGACCGGGCGGCGCCCTGGACGGCAGCACGGCATGGTCGACGCGCGCGCTCGGCAACCTGCACCGGCCGATGTATCCGGACGGCATCTCGGGCACGCCCGCCGGGCCGCTCTCGAAAGATTTCTCGACCTGGAGCCCGTTCAACGTCGGCTTCCAGCTCGACCTCGTCTTCAACCAGCTCCTCGACGGAGCGAACAACGACACCTCGACCGGCTGCGCGGGGCGCGCCGCGGGCGCCGACGCTTCGCCCGGGCCGCTGCCCCAGGCGAAGAACGGCATCCAGATCTTCCCGGGCGGGCTGCCGATTTATCGCTCGGGCACGCTCATCGGCGCGATCGGCGTCTCCGGCGACGGCGTCGACCAGGACGACATGGTGGCCTTCCTGGCATTGTGGAACGCGGGACTCGGCAACGCGCCTTCGGCCATGCGTGCCGACCAGCTCTCGCCTCAAGGGACCGAGCTGCGCTATGTGCAATGCCCCCAGTCGCCGTTCAACGGATCGAACGAGCAGGATGTATGCGCCGGGCTGTAGCTTTCGCAGGCGCTCTCTTCTTCGCGGGGGGCGCGCTCGCTCAAGGAACGCCCGCGCCTTCCGAAGACGTGAAGCTCCCGTCCGAGAAGAATCCCGGCGAGGAGGTGATCCAGCGACGGCCCGGACAAAGCGAGCCCCTGCAGTTCTTTCCTCCGCCGGTCGATCCTCGGCAAGTGCCCGCGCCGGCGGCGGCGCAGCCGCGCGAGACGCTGCCGGTGCCGGATCGCTGGAGGATCATGCAGGGACTCGGATACCGGCATCCCTGGTACGACCCCTACAACCAGAACGTGCTCAAGGGCGATCTGCCGATCTCCGCCGGCTCGGACTGGTTCTTCAACTTAAGCGCGGTGTCGGACACCCTGCTCGAGGCGCGGCGCCTGCCGACGCCGGTCCCGCCGCAGGCGTCCACGCGCGCCGAGAGCGTCGATTCGTTCGGCCGCGGCAAGCAATCGACCTTCGCGGAGACGCTCATCGTGTCGCTGTCGCTCATCAAGGGCGACACCACGTTCAGGCCGCCCGACCTGGAGCTGCGCCTCACCCCTGCTTTCAATTTCAACCGCAGCACGGCGCAGGAAGACCGGGTGCTGTTCGCCGATCCGCGCGAGGGCCGCACGCGCGACGACAGCCATGTCGCGCTGCAGGAGGCCTTCGCCGACGTGCACCTGCGCAACGTCTCGCCGCGCTACGACTTCGACTCGATCCGCGTGGGCATCCAGCCCTTCAGCTCGGACTTCCGCGGCTTCGTCTTCCAGGACGTTCCCTTCGGCGTGCGCCTCTTCGGCACGCGCGACAACAACCGCTGGCAGTACAACCTCGGCTGGTTCCGGCGCATCGAGAAGGACACCAACTCGGGATTGAACGATATCGGCAAGGGCTTGCGCGACGACGATACCTTCGTCGCCAACGCCTACCGCCAGGATTTTCCGGCGCTCGGCTTCACCTCGCAGGCGACCGTGATGTTCAACCGCAACACCGAGGGCGACGGCCAGCACTACGACAACAACGGCTTCCTGGTGCGACCCGCGGCCGTGGGCGACGAGAGACCCCACAACTACCGCGTCAGCTACCTCGGCTACAACGGCGACGGGCACTTCGGCCGGCTGAACCTCTCGGTTTCGTTGTACGCGGCGCTCGGGCGCGACGATCACAATCCCATCGCCGGCCGGCCGCAGGACATCCGCGCGGGATTCGCCGCCGCGGAGCTGTCGCGCGACTTCAGCTGGGTGCGCGTTCGCGTGAACGCGCTGCTGCAATCCGGGGACAAGGATCCCTTCGACGGCAAGGCGACGGGGTTCGACGCGATCCTCGAGAACCCGCTGTTCGCGGGCGCGGACTCGAGCTTCTGGGTCCGGCAGGCGATCCCCTTGATCGGCGGCGGCGGCGTGACGCTCTCGGGCAGAAACGGCGTGCTCGCGAGCCTGCGCTCCTCCAAGGACGAGGGCCAGTCGAACTTCGTGAATCCGGGCCTCGCGCTCCTCGGCGCCGGGGCCGACTTCGACCTCACGCCGCAGTGGCGCCTCATCGGCAACCTCTCGTACCTGCAATTCCAGAGCACCGAGGTGCTGGGCGTGCTGAGAAACCAGGCGCCGCCTTCGCGCAGCATCGGCTGGGACGCGTCGCTGGGCGTGCAATGGCGGCCCTTCATGAGCCAGAATATGGTGCTCAACGCTTCCGCCGCGGTGCTTCTGCCCGGAGAGGGCCTCAAGCAGCTCTACGACACGGGCCCGAGCGGGCCCTTGTACTCGATACTTGCCAACCTGCTCCTCGCCTTCTGACATGAGAGCGCGCTTCCTCCTTCCTCTCCTCGCGGCCGCGCTTCTTGCGCCGGCGCTCGGCGACTCGGGCGAGCGGCGCGCGCCGCCCGCGCCCGAGCGGCAGACAGTCGGGGAAGCGGACGCGAAATCGGCGGGCTGCCTGAGCTGCCACGCCGAAACCGACCGGCACACCATGCACCAGAACCCGGGCGTAGTGCTCGGCTGCGCCGACTGCCACGGCGGCGATGCGCGCGTGCGCGTCGACGGAAAGGTCAAACGCGAGGACGCGGCGTATCGCGAGGCGCTGCAGCGCGCACACGTGCTGCCGCGCGACCCGCGCGCCTGGAGCTGGCCCTCGAGCGCGAACCCGGAGCGCAGCTACACCCTGCTCAACCGCGAGTCGCCGGAGTTCGTGCGCTTCGTCAACCCCGGAGATCTGCGCGCGGCGCGCGAAGCCTGCGGCGCCTGCCACCTCGCGATCGTCCAGGCTTCCGAGCGCAGCCTCATGGCGACCTCCGCCATGCTCTGGGGCGGCGCCGCCTACAACAACGGCATCCTGCCCTTCAAGCGTTATATCCTCGGCGAGGCCTACACGCGCGAGGGCGCGGGCGCCACGGTCCTCAATCCGGTGAAACCCAACGACTTCCTCACCGAAAAGGGCATCCTGCCCAGCCTCACCGCGCTCCCCGCCTGGGAGTCGGTCCCGCCCGCCGACGTGTTCCGCGTGTTCGAGCGCGGCGGCCGCGTCATCTCGTCGCAATTTCCCGAAGTCGGGCTGCCGAACGGAAGCGGCGCGCTGCAGAAGCTCGACGAGCCCGGCCGGCCCGACATCCGGGCGTCGAACCGCGGACCGGCGACCGGAAGCCGCATCGCCGTGCCGCTCATCAACATCGCCAAGACGCGCCTGAACGATCCGCACCTGTGGTTCCTCGGCACCAACGAGCAGCCGGGCGACTACCGCTCCTCGGGCTGCAGCGCCTGCCACACGGTGTACGCCAACGACCGCGACGCGAAGCACTCCGGCCCGTACGCGCCCTACGGCAGCTCCGGCGAGACCGCGACCTCCGACCCGACTATCGCGAAGAACCAGCCGGGCCACCCCATCCGCCACGAATTCACGCGCGCGATTCCCTCCTCGCAGTGCATGGTCTGCCACATGCACCAGCCCAACGTCTTCGTGAATTCCTTCTACGGCACGACCATGTGGGACTACGAGGCCGACGCGCCCTTCATGTGGCCGCAGAAGCAGAAATACCCGAGCGACGAGGAGGCGCGGCGCATACTCGAGCGCAACCCCGAGGAGGCGGCGATCCGCGGCAACTGGGGCGACCCCGAGTTCCTGAAGAACGTCGCGAAGCTCAATCCGCAGCTCAAGGACACGCAGTTCGCCGACTACCACGGCCACGGATGGAATTTCCGCGCTGTGTACAAGCGTGACCGCAAGGGAACCCTGCTCGACGCCAAAGGGCAGCCGGTCGCCGACGACGACCCGAAGAAATTCGAGAAGGCCGTGCACTTGAGCTCCATCCACCTCGACCTGGGCATGCACTGCGTCGACTGCCACTTCGCGCAGGACGCGCACGGCAACGGGCACATCTACGGCGAGGTCGCCGCAGCGATCGAGATCGACTGCGCCGATTGCCACGGGACCGCCGACAAGTATCCGACGCTGCGCACCTCGGGGCCGGCGGCGCGGCCGGGCGGACTCGACCTCGCGCTGCTTCGCACCCAGGACGGCCGCAGGCGCTTCGAGTGGAGGAAGGGCAAGCTCTACCAGCGCTCGGCGCTCGACCCCGAACGCGAGTGGGAGATGACGCTGGTGAAGGACACGGTCACTCCGGGCCATCCGAAGTACAACGAAAAAGCCGCGCGCGCCAAGCTGATGCACTCGGGCGAAGCGGGCCGCGCCGGCAAGTGGGGACCCGGCGCCGGGGGCTACGCGCACTCGAACGACAAGATGGCCTGCTACACCTGCCATCTCTCGTGGACCACCAGCTGCGGCGGCTGCCATCTGCCGATCCAGGCGAACTGGAAGACCGAGCGCCACCACTACGAGGGCGGAGAGACGCGCAACTACGCCACCTACAACCCGCAGGTGGCGCGCGACGACGCGTTCCAGCTCGGCCGGCACGGGCCGGTGAAGGGCGGCCGCATCGCGCCGATCCGCTCCTCCTCGGCGCTGGTCCTGTCCTCGACCAACGCGAACCGCGAGCGCATCTATGTCCAGCAGCCGCCGGTCGCGGCGAGCGGCTTCTCCTCGCAGGCGTTCGCGCCGCATTATCCGCACACCGAGAGGAAGACCGAGACCAAGACCTGCTCGGATTGCCACGTGTCGCGCGACAACGACAACAATGCCATCATGGCGCAGCTGCTGCTGCAGGGGACGAACTTCGTGAACTTCGTTGGCTTCAACGCCTGGGTCGGGGACGAGAGGCATGTCGAGGCGGTCCAGGTGACCGAGTGGGACGAGCCGCAGGCGGTGATCGGCAGCTACCTCCACCGCTATGCCTATCCGGACTGGTACGCGGACCACCAGAAGCGCGGGCAGCGCCTTCCCGAGGCGCACGACCACGAAACCTCAGGCCCGGCGGCGTGCGTCGCGCTGCGAGGCGAATACCTCTATGCCGCCGAAGGGCGCGGCGGGATGCGTGTCTACGACGTCGCCTCGATCGCAAACAAGGGCGTGTCGCAGCGCATCGTCTCGGCGCCCTTCTCGCCGCTCGGCCACGACACGCACGTGGCCTCGAGGAACGCCACCTGCGTCGCGCTCCCGACCAACCAGCCGATCGCGCCGAAACGCAATCAGGGCGATCTCATGAGGAAGACCAACCAGGAGCAGCCCTTCCACCCGATCTACAACTACGCGCTCGTGACCGATGCCGAGGAAGGCCTGATCCTCGTCGACGTGAACACGCTCGCCGACGGCGAGCCGCGCAACAACTTCCTCGAGCGCGCCGCCACCTGGAACGAGGGCGGCGTGCTGAAGGGCGCGCGCCATCTGACGATCGGCGGTCGCTACGTCTACGTCGCCGCCGACGCGGGCATCGTCATCCTCGATCTGGACGAGCCGCTCAAGCCCAGGCTCGCCGCCGTCGTGCCGCTCTCGCGCGCGCGAGCGTCGGCGCTGCAGTTCCGGTATCTTTTCGTCGCCGACCGGCAGGGCTTCGTCGCGATCGACGTGACCCAGGCCGCCAGACCGCGCCTCGTGCCCGGCTCGCGGATCGCCCTTGCCGACGCGCGCCGGATCTACGTGGCCCGCAGCTACGCCTACGTCGCCGCCGGCTACGAAGGGCTCGCGATCATCGACGTGGAGAAACCCGAGGCGCCGAGGCTCATGACCAAGTTCTCGTCAGGTGACAAGCTCGACGACACCCGCGACGTGATCGTGGGCTCGACCAACGCCTCGGCCTTCGCCTACGTCGCCGACGGCAGGAACGGCCTCAAGGTGATCCAGCTCACCTCGCCCGAGACCCAGCCGAAGCTCTACGGCTTCAGCCCCGAGCCCAGGCCCCGCCTCATCGCCTGGCGCGAGACCGCATCGCCCGCGATCGCGCTCGCCAAGGGCCTCGATCGCGACCGCGCGGTCGACGAGACCGGCGGCCAGATCGCCGTCTTCGGCCGCATCGGCTCGCGACCCTTCACGCGCGAGGAGCAGGGGCGGCTATATCTCAAGCCCGACGGCTCGGTGTGGACGGTGGAGGACGGGCCATGAAACGGCTCGCCGCCCTCCTCTTGCTTGCGGCCGCTTTTTCGACCAGCCCCGCTGGTCTAAACGCTACTGAGAACGCTACTGAGGCCGACGCGCCGCTGCCATATCAAGCCGGCGGCAAGCACCTCGGCGTGGTGAACTGCGCGAGCAGCTTGTGCCACGGCTCGATCACGCCGTGGAAGGACTCCAACGTACTGCAGACCGAGTACGTGACCTGGTCGCGCGTGGACAAGCACGCGAACAAGGCCTACGCGGTGCTGTTCGAGGAGCGCTCGCAGCGCATCGCGCGCAACCTGGGTTTGAAGGAGCCGGCTCAAGCGGCGAAATTGTGCCTGGACTGCCACGCCGACAACCCGCCGGCCGCGCGTCGCGGCGAGCGCTTCAAGGTCGCCGACGGCGTGGGCTGCGAAGCCTGCCACGGCCCCTCCGAGAACTGGATACGCTCGCACGTCGCTCCCGGGGCGACCCACGCCGACAACCTCGAGCGCGGCCTGTACCCGACGAGCGAGCCGGTGGCTCAGGCGCGGCTGTGCCTCTCCTGCCATTTCGGCAACAAGGACAAGATCGTCACGCACCGCATGATGGGCGCGGGGCATCCGCGCATGAGCTTCGAGCTCGACACCTTCACCCAGACCGAGCCGCCGCATTTCGTCATCGACGCCGACTGGCAGAAACGCAAGCGCAGCTGGGACGGGGTGCGCGTGTGGGCGATCGGCCAGGCGATCGTCGCGCAGGAGCTGATCGACGTGCTGCTCGACCCCAAGCGCAGCCACGACGGCTTCTTCCCCGAGCTGGTCGTGTTCGATTGCCATGCCTGCCACCACCCGATGTCGAACGTGCGCTGGACGCCGAGACAGGGGATCGGCCCCGGGCGCATCCGGTTCAACGACGCGAACCTGCTGATGCTGCGGCAGATCGTGCGCCAGGCGCTTCCCGGCGAGGAGAAGGACTACAACGAGCTCGTCTCGGCGCTGAACAAGGCGCTCGCCGGCGAAGGCGGCGACACGGTCGAGACGGCGAGGAAGCTGCGCGCCGGGCTCGACCGGCTCCTGAGCAGGCTCGCGGTGCGCACTTTCGACGGCAAGGACCTGCACGGCATCCTCTCGGGTCTGATCGGCGACGGCATTGCGGGCGAGTACAGCGATTACGCCGGCGCCGAGCAGGCGACGATGGCGATCGGCAGCGTGCTCAACTTCCTCGCGAAGCGCGGCGAGCTCTCCGGGGTGCGCACCGCCAACGCGGCGCTCGACCGCCTGCACGCCGAGGTGAGGAACGACGAAACCTTCCGCCCGGAAAGATTTCGTGCCGCGCTCGTCGAGCTCGGCAAGACGGCGAGGTAGACCATGGCGACCAACTTCGACCAGCGAATCGAATTCCGGCGGAACGAGATCTGCATCATCGGCGCGGGGCCCGCCGGGCTCTCGGCCGGCGCGCACTGCGCCGAGCTGGGCATTCCCTACGTGCTGCTCGAGGCCGCCGACCACGCCTCGAACACCATCTACAAGTACCAGAAGGGCAAGCACGTCATGGCCGAGCCGCAGATCCTGCCGCTGAGGAGCCCCCTCTCTTTCGCCGCGGGCAAGCGCGAGACCGTGCTCGACACCTGGAACCGGGAGCTCGAAAAGCTGCGCGTGGACATCCGCTACGGGGCGGAGGTCGTCGGGATCGCCGGCGAGAACAAGGCCTTCGAGGTCCGCACCAAGTCGGGGGAAACGTTTTACGCGGGCAAGGTGATCCTCGCGATCGGCCTGCAGGGCAACCTGCGCGCGCTCGGCGTCGCGGGGGAGGACCTGCTGCAGGTGCAGTACCAGCTCGACGACCCGCAAGCTTTCGACGGCGAGACCATCGTGGTCGTCGGCGCGGGCGACGCCGCGATCGAGAACGCGGTGGCGCTCGCCGAGCAGAACCAGGTGATCCTCATCAACCGCAACGAGGAGTTCGCCCGTTGCAAGGAAGGCAACCTGACCCTCGTGCTGAACGCCATCAAGGAAGGCAAGATCGAGTGCCGCTACGGCACCACGGCGATGAAGGTCGAGGACGCCGGCGGCGACATGCCGCTGCGCTTCAAGGTGAAGACGCCCGACGGGCCGGACGTGATCGAGTGCCACCGCGTCATCGCGCGCCTGGGCGGGATACCGCCGCGCAAGCTGGTCGAGAGCTTCGGCGTGAAGTTCCCCAACGCCGACCCCAACGCCGTTCCGAGGCTCACCGACCGCTACGAGTCCAACGTCAAGGGGCTGTACATCATCGGCGCCCTGGGCGGCTATCCGCTCATCAAGCAGGCGATGAACCAGGGCTACGAGGCGGTCGAGTTCGCGCTCGGAAAATCGGTCGCACCCGCCGACGAGCCGCTGCTCGCGCAGAAGTTCGCCTCGTTCGCGCGCGGGAAGAGCGTGGCGGAGGTCCTGGACTTCGTGCACGACAGCGTGCCGCTGCTCTCGGGCATCAACCGGCTGCAGCTGCGCGAGTTCATGCTCGAAAGCGCCCTTCTCGCGCCCCGCGAGGGCGAGGTCATCTTCAAGAAGAACGACTACACCAACTCGTTCTTCATGGTGGCCGGCGGAGAAGCCCTGGTCGAGGCCGCGGGCGGCAACGTGATCCGCATGCCGGCGGGGGAGTTCTTCGGCGAGCTGGGACTGGTCTCGGGAAGGCGGCGCTCGAGCACCGTCCGCGCCGGCCGCGACTGCGTTCTCGTCGAGGCGCCGCGCCGCGCGATGCTCAAGCTCATTGCCTCGGTCGAGGCGGTGCGCAAGACCATCGACGAAACCTTCATGAAGCGCGCGGTGCGCGCCTACCTCGCGCCCATGCTGCCCGATGCCGAGCTCGAGGAGCTGGTCACCGACGGCGTCCAGGTGCGCCGCTGCGCGGGCGGCGAGGTGCTGTTCAAGGAAGGCGACCCGGCGGACGGCCTGTACCTCATCCGCCGCGGCTCGGTGATGATCTCGCGCATCATCGCCGGGCGCGAGGTGGTGCTCTCGTATCTCTCGGCCGGCAACTACGTCGGCGAGATGGCGCTGCTCACCGAGACGCCGCGGACCGCGACGGTGAAGGCGGCGGTGACGACCGAGGTGGTCGTGCTCAACGCCGACACCTTCAAGCGCGTGCTCGCGCGCAATCCCAAGTGGCGCGAGGAGATGGAGGCGCGGTTCCTCGACCGCATGCGCATCAACGCGGCGATGGAGGCCCAGCCCGACCCGGGCAACATCATCGCGTTCCTCTTGCAGCAGGGCATGGGCGAGGCGACCGACGTGCTCCTCATCGACGAGTCGCTGTGCATTCGCTGCGACCACTGCGAGAAGGCCTGCGCCGACGTGCACGACGGCACCTCGCGCCTCGACCGCGAGGCGGGGCCGACCTTCGCCCAGATCCACGTCCCGACCTCGTGCCGGCACTGCGAGCACCCGCATTGCATGAAGGACTGCCCGCCCGACGCGATCCACCGCTCGACGAACGGCGAGGTGTTCATCAACGACACCTGCATCGGCTGCGGCAACTGCGAGCGCAACTGCCCCTACGGGGTGATCCAGATGGCGCCGGTGGACCCCGCGCGCAAGGCGCCCGGCCTGGTGTCCTGGCTCATGTTTGGGATCGGGCCGGAGCCCGGCCTCGAGCCCGCTCCGAAATCCAAGGACATCCCGAAGAAGGCGGTGAAGTGCGATATGTGCAAGGACCTGCCCGGCGGGGCGGCCTGCGTGCGGGCCTGCCCCACTGGCGCGGCGCTGCGCGTGAGCCCCGAGCGCTTCCTCGGCTACACCGAGGCGAGCGACTGAAGCGCCTGCTTCATCCGCGAGCGGAAGTCGCGCTCCGCCGGGTCATCGGTATAGGGCGCAGAGGCGACGAAGCTCGCGATCGACTCACGAGTTGGCCCGTCCGCTTCGAAGCGGTCCAGATCCCGGGCGAGCCTCCCCTGCTGCTCGTACAGGTGGTTGAACTGCGCGTCGCAGCGGGGAATCGGCGTGGGGTAGGTCCTGATTTCCTCGGCGAGCCGTTGCCGCACGCCGCGCAGGTGCCCGACGACCTCGCTCGCGAGCGTCGTGATGTCGCTTCGTTCCGTCACGGTCGGCATGGAAGACCGGAATTCTACTCCGCCTTGATGTTCGCCTCGCGCGCGATCTTCGCGAAGACGGCGACGTCGTCGCGGATGAGCTGGTCGAAGTCCTCCGGGCTCATCGGGCGGGGCGTCATTCCGATCGGGCCGAAACGCTCGTACGTCCCGGCGTCCCTGAGGATGCGCACGATCTCGCGGTTGAGCTTGTTCACGATCGGGCGCGGCACGCCCGAGGAGGTGAGCAGCCCGAACCACAGGATGGACTCGTAGCCCGGCACGCCCGACTCCGAGATCGTCGGCAGGTCCGGCAGCAGCACGTCGCGCCTGGCCGAGGACACCGCGAGACCCGCGAGCTTGCCCTCGCGCACGAGGTTCAAGCCGTTCGCGATCGGGGCCATGAAGAACTGCACCCGCCCGGTCATCGTCTCGGTGAGCGACTCGGGAATTCCCTTGAAGGGCACGTGCACCACGTCTATCTGCGCCATCGCCTTGAACATCTCGGCGGCGAAGTGCGTGCCGCTGCCGACGCCCGCCGAGGAAAAATTAAGCTGCCCGGGCTTCGCCTTCGCCGCCGCGACGAGCTCGCCGACCGAGCGGATGCCGAGGGACGGCGCCGCCACGAGCACGTAGCACGAGCTCGCGGTCTCGGTGATCCCGGCCAGGTCGCGAAAGGTGTCGTAGGGGAGCTTGGGGTAGATCGCGGCGGCGACGGCGTGCGCCGAGGAGACCGAGAGCAATGTGTGGCCGTCGGGCGCGGCGCGCGCCACCGTTCCCGCGGCGACAGTGCCGCCCGCCCCCGGGCGGTTGTCGACGATCACCTGCTGCTTCCAGGCGTCGCCGAGCTTCTGCGCGATGTAGCGCGCGGTAATGTCGGGACCGCCGCCGGGGGTGAAGCCGACCAGGATGTGTATCGTCTTCGACGGATAGGCGTCGGCGCCTTGCTGGGCCAAGGCAGCGGTCGAGACAAGCGCGAACGCCAGCACGGAGATGAATTTCATGGGCCCTCCTTTCATCGGGTCCGCGCGCGCCGCCGCAACAGCTCGCGACCGAGCAGCACGGCGCCCAGAACGAGCCCGGCGATATCGGTGAAGATCGCGCCCTTGAAGGCGTCCGCCGGTATGAGCAGCAGCACTCCCGCGACCACGAACAGGACCCGCAGGGCGATCGGTATGGGGGTAGTGTAATAGCCCACCACGCCAATCGTTCCCATCCACACGCCCAGCGCCGCGGTCAGAGCCGCCCAGGCGATCGTGAGCGGATCGCCGTGCATCAACAGGCTCGGGGAGAACACGAATAGGAAGGGCACGATGTAGGCGCTCCAGCCGATGCGCGCCGCCGTCCAGCCGGTGCGGTTCGGGTCCGCGCCGCCGATGTTGGCGGCGGCGAAGGCGGCGAGGGCGACGGGCGGCGTCACCATCGACATGATGCCGAAGTAGAGGACGAACATGTGCGCGGCCATCGGCTCGATGCCGGCCTTCATGAGCGCCGGTGCGATGAGCGTGGCCATGATGATGTATACGCCCACAGTCGGCATTCCCATGCCGAGCAGCACACCGAGCGCAGCCGTGAGCACCAGAAGGACGACGATGTTCTCCTGCGTGATCGTCAGCAGCTGCAGCGTCAGCCCGAAGGCGAGCCCGGTGATGTTGAGGATGCCGATGAACATGCCCGCGGCGGCGCAGATCATCACCAGGTCAACCACCGCGCCGCCGGTCGAGATCGCGGCGCGCAGCACTTCCGAAATCGTGTACCGGCGGCCCTTGTAGCCGAAGGTGAGCGCAAAGAAGATCAGCACGGCGGTCGCGAGCAGCGCGCAGTACTCCGCGCGCAGGCCCCAGCCGATCAGGGCGCCGATCAGTACGGCGAACGGGATCGGGAAGTACCATCCGGCGCGCAGCACTTCGCGCGTGCGCGGCAGTTGCTCCGGCGGCTCGCCGAGGATTCCGCGCTTTGCCGCCTCGAGGTCGACCTGGAAGAAGAGCGCGAGATAGTAGAGCACCGCAGGAATCGCGGCCGCGACGGCGACCGAGGCGTAGGGAACGCCGAGCACCTCGGCCATGAGGAACGCCGCCGCGCCCATCACCGGGGGCATGAGCTGGCCGCCGGTCGAGCCGACGGCTTCGACCGCGGCGGCGACGGTCGGCGGGAACCCCGCGCGCTTCATGAGCGGTATCGTCACCACGCCCACCGCGGACACGTTGGCGACGGCGCTCCCCGAGATCATCCCGAAGAACGCCGAGCCGACCACGGCGATCTTCGCCGAGCCGCCGCGATAGCGCCCCATCCAGGCGCGCGCGAGGTCGGTGAAGAACTCCGAGCCGCCGCAGCGCGACAGGATCTGGCCCATCAGGATGAAGGGGACGAC
>JBGQKK010000006.1:0-28420 GCA_041499545.1 Gammaproteobacteria bacterium
CTTCATGCGCAGGATTACCCCAAGGGCGCCGTCACCCTCGTCATCCCGCTCGCGCCCGGCGACGCGACCGACACGTCGGCGCGCGCCATCGCCGAGGAGCTGGCGCAGGAGCTGAAGGTGTCCATCGTCCCGGTGAATCGGCCGGGCGCGGGCGGCGCTCTCGGCACCGAGCAGGTGGTGAAGGCCAAGCCCGACGGCAACACCATCATCCTGACGAACAACGCCTCGCTCGTATTCAGGTCGATCCTCGATCCTAAGACCGCGAGTTACAACCCGCTGACCGACCTCACGCCTCTGGGTCTCGCGATGCGCTCACCGAGCGTCCTCGCCGTCCGCGGCGATGCGCCCTACCGGAACTTCGCCGAGCTGGTGGAGTACGCCAAGAAGAATCCGGGAAGCGTGCGTATCGGAACCGCGGGAGCCGGATCGGTGGGCGAATTCTGCGTGCGAACGATCAACTCGCTCACCGGGGCCGGCCTCCTTCCGGTGCCGTTCACCGGAGCCTCGCCCGGCGTCACGGCGCTGCTCGGAGGGCACGTGGAGGGCGTGGTGCTCGCCCTGGGCACCATGACCGGCCATTTGAGGAGCGGCACGCTGCGGGGCGTCGTCATATCCGGCAAGTACCCGGATTTCCCGGATATCCCGACGCTGCCCGAGCTGGGCTACTCAGAGGGGCTGTTTGGCATCTGGGTGGCGTTCTTCGCGCCCGCCGGGGTGCCCGCCGAAGTCACGCGGGCGCTGGTGCCCGCGCTTGAGCGCGCCATCAAGTCCCCGGCGATCGGCGCCAAGCTCAGGCCCCTCGGAATGATGATGGACTATTCTCCCCCGGAAAAGCTCCTCGCCGAGATCCGCGACGAGCACCGGCGGGTCTCGGAGATCGCCGCCAAGTCCGGCCTAGTCAAGTAAGCCGCGAAGGGATCAGGGAAGCTGTATCTTCCCGCCGCCGCCGCCGCCGAGCGGGCCCTGCGGAACGACGATCGAAGAGCTCGCCTGTCGGCGCAGCTCCTGCAGCTCGCGCACGGTGCGGTCGATCGCCTCCTTGGCGAGCGCCCCGAATTTCTCCGCCGCTTCCCCGACCGAGGCCGCGTCGATCTCGAATGCGATAGGGATCGAGCCGGCGGGCGTCAATATCTGGGTCTCGCCCACGTACGAGACGGCGCGCGTCGCGTCCGGCGTGCCGTCTCTCTTGACCGGGGTGAGCCGGCGCAGCGTCCCGATGCGACGATCGGTCAGAACCTCCTCCAGGTAGAGCTTGTCCGGATCGAGTTTCAGTTCGGTCGATTTGGGTTCGGGGTTCGCCATGAGTCGGTTCCAGTTCGAGCTAGCTTGGGCCGCGCGCCCGCCTCAGTCAAGTCGAGCATCGAGAGGCGGGATCATTTCTTGCCGAGCTGCGTCCCGGCGAGATTTTCCCAGTAGCGCACCACGGCAGTGTGGTCCAGACCGGGACCGAGCGCCGCCTGCGCCTCGCTCCAGGCCTCGACGCACGCCTCGGCAAAGGGCGCGGGCGAGCCGGTCGAACGCGCGACCTCGAGCGCCGTCTTCAGATCCTTGACCATCAGGTCGAGCGAAAATCCCGAGTCGAACGTGCGCGACAGTATGAACCGGTGAAACTTGTTGAGAGTCGAGTTGTTCATTCCCGTCGATGCGTTGAGCACGTCGACGACCTTCGCGGCATCGAGACCGAAGCGCCCGGCGGCGAGCACCGCCTCCGCCGCGGCGACCAAGCCGGCCGCCGATACGTAATTGTTGAGCGCCTTCATCGCGTGTCCCGAGCCGAGCGAGCCCGTGAGAAAGATCTGCTTTCCCATCGCCTCGAGCAAGGGCCTGCAGCGCGCGATCGTTTGCGCGCCGCCGCCCACCATGATCGCGAGCGTCGCGTCCTCGGCTTTCCTCACTCCACCGGAGACCGGGGCGTCGATCATTTCGACGCCGCGCCCCGCGAGACGCGTGCCGAGCTCCCGCGTGCCGACGGGCGACGACGAGCTCATGTCGATGAGAATGCCGCCGGAGGAAAATCCGGCGAGAAGGCTGTCCCCCGAGCCGTCCCGGCCCAGGGCCACCGCGCGCACCGCGTTTCCGTCGGGCAGCATCGTGATCACCGCCGCGCAGCTCTCGCCGATCGCGCGGAACGAGCCCGGTACGTCGGCGCCGGTGGCGTCGCGTGCCCGTTCCAGCGCCTTCGGATCGAGGTCGTGCGCTAGGATGCGGTATCCTGCGCCCGACAGCCGGCGAACCATCGGATATCCCATTTTTCCGAGACCGATGAAGCCGACGCGTGCCGGCGGGACGATAGCGGGTGAATTCACGCTGTGCCCGGCTTTCGGAACCGGCGCGACCTGAAAGGGCTCAACGGCACTCGTTGGAGAACTTGTAGCGGCCCTTGCCCGCGCGCTTCGCCTCGTACATAGCGCGATCGGCCTGGATCAGCAATTCGTCGGCGACCCGCTCCCGGGCGGCCACGCTTCCGCTACACGCGATGCCGACGCTCGCGCCGACGCGGAGCCCCTGCTCGTCGAACATATCGATCTCGGCGATCGCCGCCACCACCGTCTCGGCGACCGGGACCGCGTCGGAGTTGTCGTGCGCGATGTCGATCAGGATCACGAACTCGTCGCCGCCGACCCGCGCAAAGGTGTCCGCCTGCCGCACGCGGCGCCCTACACGCTCGGCGATTTCGCGAAGGAGCCGGTCCCCCGCCTCGTGACCCAGGGTGTCGTTGACCGCCTTGAAGCTGTCGATGTCGAAAAGGAGGAGCGCAACCTGGCGCCCGCTCCTTGCGGATGCCGCGAGCATTTGTCCCAGGCGGTCGTGGAAGTAAGGCCGATTGGGAAGCTTGGTCAGCTGATCCTGCCACGCCAGGCGCGAGACTTCCTGGACCTTTTCGGCGAGCTGGTGGTTTGCCTCCACGATCCTTCCCAGGAGGATGGACGCGTTGACCGTGTTGGCGATCAAGCCGAAGATGATGGTGGTGCCGAACAGCAGGTTCTGGTTCCAGTACGGGCTCACCGCGAGATTGCAGGCCATGCCGAGAATCGCGATCGCCGTCGCGAGGAACAGGTAGTGGCGCCCGAAGCGCAGCCCCCACCCTATCGTCACCAGGAACAGGAACCCCACGTAGGCGGCGAAAGGGCCGCCGAAGTACGCGATATAGATGTTCGACAGAGTGTCGACGAGGACGGCGATGCCGCGTCTCGTGTACGTCGGGACCGGATACCTGCGCACCAGCAGCAGGTAGACCGCGGCGTACAGCGGAAAGGCGATTGCGGTGGCGAGGACCCCTGTGGGAAGGCGGATGAAGTATCCGATGACCCCGAAACCGCACAGGCCGACAAAGGTGCACATGAGGCGCGTCTTGGCCTGCCCCAGTTCGCTGGCTCCGACCGCATCCGCGCCGAGCCAAGGGCGGAGCGGCAACAGCCGCTCCCAGAATCCGCGCGGGCGACCCGGGGATTCCTCCGAAACTGCCTGCATCAGCCTGCCTCCCAGTCGTTGTTGCGCATTGGGCACCCGAAGGACGCCCGCGTCAAGGGGATGCCGCGTCGGCGCCGCCGAGGATGCGCGGCAGGATTTCCCCGATCGCACCCCGGAGCACCGCATCGGCGATCGCGTCGAACGGGGTCGGCTGCGCGTTGACGATCACCACGCGGGCGCCGGACCTCTTCGCGGCCGGGACGACCCCGGCGACCGGATAGACCTGCAGGCTGGTGCCTATCGAAACGAACAGATCGGACTCCGCGGCCGCCTTCATCGCACGATCGATCACCTCTGGCACCAGCGCCTGCCCAAACGAGATGGTATCGCTTTTCAGAATGCCCCCGCAGCACGTGCATGGCGGATCGGATTCGCCGCGGCGGACCCGCTCGAGTGCGGCGTGCATCGGGCCCTTCCACCCGCAGGACAGGCACACCACGGCGTGCACGGTGCCGTGCACCTCGATCACGCGCGCGGTCGAATTGCCCGCTTGCTGGTGCAGCCCGTCGATATTCTGGGTGATGAGGGCGTGCAGCTTGCCGCGGCGCTCGAGATCGGCGATCGCCGCGTGGCCCGCGTTCGGGCGCGCAGTCCACGCCGGATGGTCGAGGCGCGACTGCCAGGACCTGCGGCGTATCTCGGGGTCGACCGTGTAGTAGCGGATGTCGGAGAGCTTCTCGGACTGCGGGTCCCGGGTCCACACGCCTTGAGGCCCGCGAAAATCGGGGATTCCCGAATCGGTGGAGATTCCCGCCCCCGTCAGGACGACGACGTGCTTCGCCTCCCCAAGCCAAGCGCGGACCTGCGGCTCGATCAAGGGCGCGCTCGCGCAGGCTCGACTCGCAACCCGCCGGAAACCTCGTCGGTTTGAGCGATATGGTATCTGTCGCGGCCCGCGCGCTTTGCCTGGTACAGCGCGGCATCGGCCCGCTCGAGCAGCTTCGCCCCGGACACCTCGCCGCCGGCAAAGGCGATGCCGATGCATGTCGTCACGCGCAGTACTTTCGAGTCGATCGTGAATTCCTCGCGCGCCGCCTCGACGATGGTGCTTGCGATCGTGTCGGCGTCCTTCGGCTCCCGCAGGTCTTCGAGCAGAATGACGAACTCGTCGCCGCTCAGCCGCGCCACGGTGTCGCTGGTGCGCACCGCGCGGCGAAGGCGCTCGGCGAACTGCTTGAGCAGTTCGTCCCCGGCGGCGTGCCCCATGCTGTCGTTGATCGCCTTGAATCCGTCCAGATCCAGGTAGAACAGGGCGAGCAGCTGCCGGCTCCTCCGGCTGCGCGCGAGTACCTGATCGAGACGATCGGCCAGCAGATTGCGGTTGGGCAGCCCAGTGAGCGCGTCGTACCACGCCGCGCGCTCGAGCGCCGCACGGCTTTCGGCGAGCTCCTGTTCGGCTCGCTTGCGCTCGGTGACGTCGGCGTTGGTGCCCACCATGCGCGTCGCGTAGCCCGCGGGGTCGCGCGCGGTCACCTGCCCGTGGCTCTGGACCCAGATCCAGCCGCCGCCGTTGGTTCTGACCCGGTGCTCAGCGTGGGAGTGGGAAGTTACCCCCTTCAGAGCATCGAGGACGGTCTGCCGGACACGCGCCTTGTCGTCCGGGTGCGTGATCTCCTCGAGCGCTGCAAAGGTGGTGTGCGTCAGCTCGGGCTTGCCTCCCAGCATCACGGACCACTTTTCGCTCAGGAACACGTCGCCCGTCCTGATGTTCCAGTCGAACAGCGCGAGCTCCGAGCCCTCCAGCGCAAGGCTGAGCTGTTGCTCGCTCTCGCGCAATTGCTCCTGGGACTCCTTGAGCGCGGTCACGTCGCTCGCCAGTACGTAGAATCCCGCCACGCTGCCGTCGGCGCGCCGGTCCGGGACATAGCGGGTGTGGACGCATCGGTTGAAGCCCGAACCGTCCAGGACGATCTCGAAGTTCGCTTCCCTCCCCGCGAGGGCTTCGCTGATGTACGGCGCACGCGCCGCGAACGCCGCCTCTCCCACGACCTCCCGCAGGCTCCGTCCGAGCATCTCCTCGGGGCGCGTGCCGAACCATTCGGTGTAGGTGGCGTTGGCGTATCGGTAACGCAAGTCATGATCGACGTAGCCGATCAGCGCGGGCGTATTGTCGGTGATCATGCGCAAGCGATGCTCGCTCTCCCGCAGCGATGCCTCGGCCCGGGTGCGCTCTCGAATCAGGGTATTGAAATCGGCGGCGAGGTCCCCGATCTCGTCGCGGCTGCGGATCGGAACCTCCGCCGCCGCATTCGGATCGCTGCGCGCGCGGCGGATCGCGTCGTGCAGCTCGAGCAGCGGCGCTAGCAGATATTGCGTGCCCAGCCATACCAGCGGGGCGATCAGCACGATGAGGAAAATCGTGATCCGGGCGATGTCCTTCTGCGTGGCGACGATGGGTGCGAAGGCCTCCTCGACGGGGAGCGCCGCGACCAGCACCCAGGGCGCCGCCTCGAGGGGCGAGTAGGCGAACAGGGCGTGCAGACCGCGGCTGTTGACGCTCTCCTGCCAGCCCTCCTCTCCCGCGGTGGCGCGGTCGAAGTAGGGGGACACGCCCGGCGCGGGGCCCGGCGTCATGATGCGGTCCTTGTCGCGCGACATGATGATCGTCCGGTCGCGTCCGAGCAGCGCGAACGAGCCCGTCTTGCCGACGCTCGCCGTGCCCAGCTTGCCCAGAAAGTTCGGCCGCAACAGGTCCAGCGAGCCCGCTAGGATGGCCGCCACCTCGCCGCGCTCGTCCAGCAGCGGCGCGGTCATCACCACGAAGGGCCGCTTGCTGTTCCTGCCGAGGAAGGGCTGCGAAATGGCGGGCTTTCGCTCGCTCGTCGTCTTCTTGAAGAATTCGCGGTCGCTGACGTTGGCTCCCTCTAACCCGGTGTTCCCGAGGTCGATGAGGGTCACCCCGGTGCGGGAGAAAACCAATAGGTTGTCGAACAGCAACTGCAGGCCGGTCCGGATTTCGAGATTCTTCCTCAGAGGCCCGGGGCGGTCGGCGATCTCCGGCGGCATCGTCTTCGACGCCGCGATCAGAACGCCGTGCGCGGACCTGAGCTTTTCGTCGATCTCGTCCGCCATTCTGGAGACGAGCGTCAATTGCTGATTCCCGAGAACCTCGCTCAGGTCGGCCTTCACCCGATACATCTCGAGCGCCGAGACGAGAACCAGCAGCGCCACGACACTCGCCGTGACGATCAAGGTGACCTTCGTCTTGATGCTTCGCAGTCTTCTCGGCACGTCAGTCACCGTACCCATCCCGGCTGAAAATCGAGCGCAGCCGAATCACGCTCAGGTGCGCAGCTTGAATCTTTGTATCTTCCCGGTTGCCGTCTTCGGCAGCTCGGGGAGAAACTCTATCCAGCGCGGGTACTTGTAGGGCGCGAGCCGGTCCTTGACGTGCTGCTGCAGCGCCGCCTTGAGCGCGTCGTTCCCCGGATTGCCCGGCTTGAGCACGACAAACGCTTTGGGCTTGACCAGCTTGTTCTCGTCTTCGGCACCGACCACCGCCGCCTCGAGCACCGCCTCGTGGCCGACGAGCGCCGCTTCGACCTCCGCCGGAGAGACGTAGATGCCGGACACCTTCAGCATGTCGTCCGAGCGTCCCCCGTACACGTAGTAGCCGTCCTTGTCCTGAGTGTACTTGTCGCCGCTCTTGGTCCAGCCGCCGTGGAAGGTGCTGCGGCTCTTGTCGCGGTTGTTCCAGTAGTAGGCAGCGCTGGTGGGCCCGCTGATCTGCAGCTCGCCCAGCTGCCCCGGTTGCACCGGGTCGCCGGCCTCGTCGACCAAGCGCAGTTCGTATCCGGGAACGGGCTTGCCGGTGGTGCCGTAGCGCAGATCGCTCGGCCGGTTGGAGAGAAAGATGTGCAGCATTTCGGTCGAGCCGATTCCGTCGAGGATCTCGACGCCGGTCTTCTCCTTCCAGGTCTTCGCGATCTGCGGCGGCAGCGCCTCGCCCGCCGACACGCATTGGCGCAGCGCGAGCGTCTCTCTCCCGGGGAAATCCGGGCTCGCGAGCATCGCCGCGTAGAGCGTGGGCACGCCGAAGAACAGCGTGGGCTTCTTCTCCTTCAATCGCTTGAACACGGCCGCGGGCGTCGGCCGCTCGCCCATCAGGACGGCGGTAGCGCCGGAGGCAAGCGTGAAGGACAGCGCGTTTCCGAGGCCGTACGCGAAGAAAAGCTTGGCCGCCGAGAACACGACGTCGCCCTCCCTGAGCCCGAGCACGCCGCGAGCATACAGCTCAGCCGTCAGGATCATGCTCGAATGCACGTGAACCGTGCCCTTGGGTGTACCGGTCGACCCGGAGGAATACAGCCAGAAGCAGGCGTCGTCGCAAGTGGTCGGCGCCGGCGCGAGATCGGGCGAGCCCTTTGCGAGCACGTCCTTGAGCGCGGTATGGCCCCCAATCGGACCTGAGGCAGCGCCGGAAACGATGACGTGCTTCAGGAAAGGCAGCTTGCCGATCAATCCCGCGAACTGGGGCAGCAGCGCCTCGGAGACGATGAGTGCCTTCGCGCGACTGTCTGCGAGCATGTATTCGAAGTCCTTGGGCGTGAGCAGGGTGTTGACGGCGATCGGTATGATTCCCGCCTTGATCGCGCCCAGAAAAGCGGTCGGGAAGTCGATGGTGTCGGTGAGCGCGAGGAGCACTCGGTGTTCCATGTCGATCCCCATCGCACGAAGCGCGGAACCGAAGCGGTTGACCCGCTCGGCCAGCTGAGCGAATGTGTATTGGCCGGCGTCGTCGATGTAGGCGATCCTGGCGGCGCGGCCGGCGGCGAGGTTGCGCTCGAGCAGGTCGTAGGCGGCGTTGTAATCGCGGGGAATCCTGACGCTCGGCGGGCTCACGGAATGGTCGGCGCTGCTGCGGGACGGCACGGTGCCCCTCCTCTATTCGCACTGCCCGGCATTGTTCGCTCCCACGCCCGGAGCGTCAAGAAGCCCGAAAGCGACCGTTCTCTAGCATCCCGACGCAGCGCCGTCGCTCCTCGGATCGGCTCCGCCGATGCGAACGCCGGAGACCGGATCGATTGCGATGCCGTGCGCATGCCCGGCAAGCTCGCACCAATCCGGCCACCGGTTGACCGCGTGCCCGCGGCGGGCCAGCTCCCGGAAGGTGGCCTCCGGGAAACGCCCTTCCATGTTCAGCAGGTCGCGCGGATCGCCGATGTTGAACCGTCCGGAGAGCCAGCGTGGCATCTCGAGCGCCTGCTGGATGTCGAGTCCGAAATCGATCAGAGCGACGTAGCTCTGCAGGTGGATCTGCGGCTGGCCGTCTGCGCCCATGCAGCCAAGCACTTGCCGGAGCCGGCCGTCTCTCAAGGCCATCGACGCGATGAGCGTGTGCAAGGGGCGCTTGCCCGGCTCGAGGCGGTTCGGATGCTCCGGATCGAGCGAGAAATACGCCGAGCGGTTCTGCAGCACGATGCCGGTGTCACCTGCGACCACGCCCGAGCCGAAGCTGAAGTACAGGCTCTGGATCAGGGCCGCGGCGTTGCCCTGGGCGTCGACTGCGCAGACGAAAACCGTGTCGCCGGCGAGCGTGCCGTGGGAGGGAACCAGATCCCAGGGAAGCGCGCGGTCGGGCCGCATCAGACGCCTCCTCTCGGCAGCGTAGGAGCTGGAGATCAGGCGTTCGACCGGAACCGGCTGAAACTCCGGATCGGCGAGCAGCCGGTCGCGGTCGTGATAGGCGATCTGCTTCGCCTGCACCAGCAGGTGTACGAGCTCGGGGCCCAGCGGGTCCATCCCGCCGATTGGGTGAGGCTCGACGAGGTTGAGCATCTCCAGAACCGTGAAGCCCTGGGTCGGCGGCGGGGTCTCGAAGATCTCGACGCCGCGGTACTGTCCCGAGAGGGGCTCGCCCCAGCTCGCGCGCTGCGCGCCCAGGTCCGTCTCGTCGAAGAATCCGCCTCCCGCGCGCGAGAAGGCCGCGAGGGCCCGCGCCGTCTCACCGCCGTAGAAGCCCTCACGGCCGCCTTGCGCGATCCGCTCGAGCACGAGCGCGAGCCCTCCGTTCACGAGCTTGTCGCCCGCGCGCGGCGCCGCGCCCCCGGGCGCGAAGAGGACGAGGGCACCCGCGCTCAACGAGTTGTCTGCGGCATGCAATTCGATCGCGCGCGCAAGGCGTCCGGTCACCGGGAAGCCCTCGCGCGCGTAAGCGATGGCCGAGGCGAGATCGCGCGCGAGCGGCAGCCTGCCGTACTCCTGGTGCGCGGCGCACCAGCTGGCGACCGCTCCCGGAACCGTCAGCGTCGCGGGAAGAAAACCGCGCAGGGGAATCTCCCTCATGCCGCGGGAGCGGAACCAATCGATGCCCGCCGATCTCGCGGCGCATCCCCCGCCGTTCAAGTACCGTACTCGGCGCACCAGCGCATCGTAGACGAGCCAAAACGCGTCGCCGCCGACGCTCGTCATATGGGGGTAGAGAACGGACAGCGCGGCGCCGGTCGCGATCGCCGCGTCCACCGCCGAGCCGCCCGCGCGCAACGCGTCGACGCCCGCAGCGGAGGCAAGCGAGTGCGGCGAGGCCACCATGGCGCTCGGCGCCAGGGTCGCCGGCCTGCCGGTGGTGATGGGGAACATCAGGCCGATTCTACGCGGATGCATGCCGCAATTCCTTGGGCTATCCTTCGCCATCCCGGAAACGACGGAGCCCGAATGAAGACCCTGCGCAGTTACCTGAGCGGACGCTGGATCGAGGGATCGGGCGCGCCGCTGACGCTCGTCAATCCGGCGACCGAGGAGCCGCTCGCGCAAGCTTCGAGCGGCGGGCTCGACCTCGCCGGCGCGCTCGAGCACGCGCGCAGAGAGGGAGGGGCGGCCTTGCGCGCGCTGTCCTTCGCAGAGCGCGCCGCCCTGATCAAGGAGACGGCGAAGGCGATCCAGGCGCACCGCGACGAGCTGCTCGACCTCGCGGTCGCGAACGGCGGCAACACGCGCTCGGACGCGAAGTTCGACGTGGACGGCGCGATATTCACGCTCCAGACCTACGCCGAGCTGGGCGAGAAGCTCGGCGCGGCGAAATTCCTGGTCGACGGCGAAGGCATACAGCTCGGCCGCTCGCCGCGCTTTCACGGTCAGCACGTCTGCGTGCCGCGCCACGGCGTCGCCGTGCAAATCAACGCCTTCAACTTCCCGGCCTGGGGCTTCGCCGAGAAGGCCGCTTCGGCGCTGCTCGCCGGAATGCCCGTGTTCTCCAAGCCCGCCACGAGCTCCGCGATGGTCGCGCACCGCGTGATGGAGATCCTGGTCGAGAAGAAGATCCTGCCGGATGGGGCCTTGTCGCTGCTCGCGGGGGGCCACGGCGACCTGCCTGCGCTGCTCGGCGCACAGGACGTGCTCGCTTTCACCGGCTCGGGCGACACCGGCGCGCGCATCCGGGCGCTGCGCAACATTCTTCTGGAGTCCGTGCGCGTCAACGTCGAGGCCGACAGCCTGAACGCGGCGGTTCTCGGCCCAGACGCCGGGCCCGGCAGCGAAATGTACGAGACCTTCCTGAAGGACGTGCTGCGCGACATGACGCAGAAGGCCGGGCAGAAGTGCACCGCCATCCGGCGCGTGCTCGTGCCCGCGGAGCACGCCGCCACGGTGCGCGACGACCTCGCCGAGGGCCTAAAGGCGGTGCGAGTCGGCAATCCGGCGCTCGAGGAAACGCGCATGGGGCCGCTCGCCACGGGAAGCCAGCTCGCCGACGTGCGCGAGGGCGTCGGCAGGCTGGCGGCGGAAGGGAAGGCGGCCTTCGGCAGCGCGGCGCCCCTCGAAGGCAAGGGATTCTTCATCTCGCCGGTGCTGATGGAATTCGAAAAAGGCGAGCTCGCTCCTTCGGTGCACGCGCGCGAAGTGTTCGGACCGGTCGCGTCGCTGCTGCCCTACTCGGGGAAGGGCACGGACGCGGTGGCGATCGTCGCGCTCGGCAACGGCGGTCTGGTGTCGTCGGTGTACTCGGAGGACGCCGCATTCCTGGAAGAGATCGTCGCCGGCATCGCGCCCTACCACGGGCGGATTTTCCTCGGCCATCCCAAGATCGAGATGTCGCCGGGGCCGGGGACGGTGCTGCCACAGCTCGTCCACGGCGGCCCGGGGCGCGCGGGCGGCGGCGAAGAGCTGGGCGGCCCGCGCGGCCTTGCGTTCTACATGCAGCGCGTGGCGCTGGAAGGGTCGCGGCCGGTGATCCAGAAGCTGATCGGGGTGCAGCCGGCCTGAGCGCGCACCATCGAGCTCCCGCTCGAGCCGGGGCGAAAGATCTCGCCTTGGTGTTCGCGTGCGCGCTCGGCGTCTGCCCCGCCGCCGCGCTCGCCCAACCCTCGCCCACGCTCGCCGCAGTCGCGAGCGCCATCATCCCCGGCCTGGGACAGGCGAGCAGCGGCAACTACGAAGAGGCCGCGGCGCACTTCGGCATCTTCGCGGCATCGCTGGCGGCCGCCTTGTACTACCAGCACAAGCCGGATTTCCTGAGCGACGACCTCCGCTACGACGACGCCGGCAACCGCGAGTTCATCAACCAAACGACGCTCCGCCGCGACTTCGCGCTGCGTCTCGTCACGGATACCGCGCTCTATTCGTCTTTCGGTGCCTACCGCGACGCGCGCCAGCGCGACGACCGCGCCTACCGGACTCCCGCACCGAGGGAATCCCTGTCCGAGCTCGCGCTCGCGCCGTTTTCGTGGGAATTCCTGTCGCGCCCGACGACCTTCATCCCGCTCGCCCTCCAGGCCTGGGCGGCGTCGCGCAGCAAGTACGGAATCTACCGGGCCGAGGACGTCAGCGCGCGCGACCTGCACCTCTACAACGCCACCGCCAACGAGTTCACCGCGGTCGGCGAGGAGGGTTTCTTCCGCGGCTTCATCAATAACGAGTTCAGCGACCGCTGGGGCAACGGCTGGGGCCTGGCCGGGTCGTCGCTGCTCTTCGGCGTCGCGCATACCGGCCAGGGCCAGACCGCCAACGCCGTCGAGGCGTCGATCGCCGGGGCGTACCTCGGCTGGATGCACCAGCGCAACGGCTTCCAGATCGGCGAGGGCGTCGCCCTGCACTACTGGATCAATGTCATCGCCGGCATCGCGGCAATCCGCAACGGCGGCAGCGCGCCGCTCTTGAGTCTCAGGGTGCCTTTCTGAGAAGACGGGCGAGGACTGGAGCTCCCCGCAGCCCGGCCTAGCCTACCGCCTGCCGCGCAATCCTCATGCGCATGGCGCGCATGTCATCACCGCGCAGCTCGCGCAGCGCGTAGCCGACGAAATCCGGCGTCACCTGCTTGCGCCAGTAGATGTCCATGTCCGCGTTGTCCAGGGGTTTCGCCCGCGAGCCGACCGCCGCTGCGGCCTCGGCGATGAGCTCGTCGCTGAGCTTCTTGCCGACCAGCAGCTCGCCCGCCTTCGGCACCAGGAACGGCCTCGAGGCCACGGCACCGAGCGCGATGCGCGCCTCCTCCACCGTGCCGTCCTTGGCGAACTTCGCCGCCGCAGCCACCCCGAGCACCGGGAAGTCGAACGAGCCGCGCCGGCGCAGCTTCCAGTAGGCGCTCCGCCACCTCGCCGAATCGGGCAACTTCACCTCGGTGAGAATCTCGTCGGGCTTTCGCGTCAAGTACTCGATGCCGTCGTTCCTGTAGAGATCCTCGAGCGCGACCTCGCGGTCTCCCTTCGCCGAAACGAGCTTCACCTTCGCTCCCAATGCGATCAGCGCGGGCGCCGTATCGGTGGAAGAGACCGCCACGCAGCGCTTGCTCGCGGTCGCCACCCAGCAAGTCTCGCCGTCCTTCTTCAGGCAGAAGTCGATGGCCTTGCGCCACTCGTGGCTCTGGTCGTAGTAGCTGCAGCGCGTGTCCAGGCAAAGGTTGCCGCCGAGGGTCGCCATGTTCCTCAGGTGCGGCGTCGCCACCTGCGCCGCCGCCTGCATCAGCCCGGCGTACTTCTCGCGCACCGCGCTGTTACCCGCTGCTTCGGTGAGTGTGACGCCTGCGCCGAGGGTCAGCCCGCTGCCGTTCGCGATGGCCTTCAGCTCCAGCACTCCGCGCAGCGCAATCAGCGTCGCCGGCGTTTGCTGGCGCCGCTTCATGTTGGGCAGCAGATCGGTGCCGCCCGCGATCAGCATCGCGTTCGGTCCCTCGCCCGCGAGGATGCGCGCGGCTTCGGCGACCGAGCGCGGCGCGCGATAGTCGAACCAAGGCAAGCGCATCATGCGGCGGCCTTTTCCTTCGGCTTGCGGTCCGCGCTCTTCAGTTCATCCCCGTCCCCACCCTCCCAGGGCGGCAGGACGAACATCGGCCGCGGATACGGCACCTGCGGGAAGCTCTCCGGGCCGACACGCGGCGTCTCGCCCTTCGCTTTCTTTTCCAGGGCGGCGAGTATCTTCTCGGGCGTGATCGGCACTTCGTCGATCCTCACGCCGACGGCGTCGAAGACCGCGTTCGCCACCGCCGGCATCACCGGCAGCAGCGGCCCCTGCCCCGCTTCCTTCGCGCCGAAGGGGCAGTTCGGGTCGGGCTCCTCGATGATCGCCACTTCCACCTCGGGCATGTCGAGCGCGGTGAGGCTCTTGTATTCGAGCATCGAGGGAATCTTGTGCACCAGCGCGCTCGAGAGCTTCTCCGGCAGGCGCCTGAATACCTGCTCTTCCATCAACGCCTCGCCCAGGCCCATGTACACGCCGCCGATCACCTGTCCGCGGACGTGCACCGGATTGATGGCGCGCCCGATATCGTGCGCAATCCAGATCTTGGGCACTGTGATCCAGCCGGTCTTCGGATCGACTTCGGCTTCGACCACGCAAGCCGAAAAGGAATACGCCGGCGAGGGTCCGACGCCCGCGCCCTTGTACTTTCCGGGAGCCTTGGGCGGCGTGTACGAGCCGACCGAGCCGAGCGTGCCGAATTTCGCCTCGGCCAGGGCCACCGCCTCGACGAAGCTCATCGCCTTGTTCGCGTCCTCGGCGGCGAAGACCCGTCCCTGCGACAGGATCACGCGCTCGGGCAGGGTCGCGAGCTGCTCGGCCGCAGCGGCGACGATCTGATCGCGCACGCGGGTCGCCGCCTGCATGGCGGCATTGCCCATCATCACGGTGACGCGGCTGGAATACGAGCCGAGATCGATCGGCGTCAAGCCGGTGTCGCCGGTGAGCACGCGCACCTCCGACGTGCCGATGCCCAGCACCTCGGCGACGATCGCGGCGAGAACGTCGTCCGAGCCCTGGCCGATCTCGGTCGCGCCGCATAGCACGGTCACCTGCCCGCTGCGGTCGAGGAGCAGCTGCACGCCCGAATGCGGCATCTTGTTCCAGTAGATGGAGACGCCCGCGCCGCACATGTACGCCGAGCAGGCAATGCCGACACCGCGCCCCTCCGGCAGCTTGCGGTGCTTTTCCTTCCACCCCGAGATCTCGACCACCTTGCGGATGCACTCGGCGAGCCCGGTCGAGCCAATCCTCAACCAGTTCGCGGTGAGCGAATTCGGCTGGGTCACCATGTTGAGGCGCAATTCGGCCGGATCGAGCTTGAGCTTCTCGGCGATCTTGTCGAGCTGCACTTCCTGCCCGAAGCGCGGCTGCGGCGTGCCGTGGCCGCGCTTGGGGCCGCAGGGAGGCTTGTTCGTGAATACCCTGCAGGCCTCGAACTTGAAGCGCGGCAGCTCGTAGGTGACCGGGGTCAGCACGCCGGTGTAGAAGGTGCTTGCGGGACCGTGCGAGCCGTAGCCGCCGCCGTCGAGCAGGGTCTGGAGGTGCATGCCGGTCAACTTGCCCTCCTTGGTGACGCCAGTGCGGAATTTCATCAGCACCGGGTGGCGGCCGCGGTGCTGGTAGAAGACTTCCTCGCGCGTGAGACAGATCTTGACCGGCCGACCGAGGATCATCGCCGCCTTCGACACCACCATCTCGTGGTTGGCCGGATCGCACTTGCCGCCGAAGGCGCCGCCGTTCTGGCAGGCGATCACCCGAATCTGCGAAGCCGGCATCTGCAGCACCCGCGCGAGTTGCCGGTGCAGGTAATGCGGATTCTGTGTGCTGGTGGAGAGCGTGAGCTTGCCGTCGCCCTCGACCGCGGCGAGCGAGGCCTGCTGCTCCATCGGCAGGTGGGTGTTGCCCTGGTAGAAGAACAGGTCCTCGAACACGTAATCGCTCTTGGCGAGCGCCTCCTCGACGTCACCGAACTCGTACGCCTGGTTGCGGTGGATGTTGCCCTGCTCGCCATAGTCGTGGATGCGCGTCTCGGGGTGCGCCAGCGCCTCCTCGGGCGAAGCGATCGTCGGCAGCGGCCGGTACTTCACCTCGATCAGCTCGATCGCCTCGAGGGCGGTGGCTTCGTCCTTGGCGATCACCGCCGCCACCGGGTCGCCGACATGGCGCACTCGCTCGGGCGCGAGCGCGTATTCGTCCAGCGAGACGGGCATGATGCCGAAGGGAACGGGAAAGTCCTTGCCGGTCAGCACCAGATGCACCCCCGGATATTCCTGGGCGCGCACGACGTCGATCGACTCGATCACCGCGTGCGGATGGGGCGAACGCAACAGCTTGCAGTGAACCATGCGCGGCAGCACGAGGTCGTCGGCGAAGCGTGCCTGCCCCGTCGTCTTGCCGCGGCCGTCGACGCGGCGTCGCACTTGGCCGACGACTTCGAGGCGCTTCTTCGCCACACTCATTTGCCACCTTCCCTCAATTCGACCGCGGCCCTCTCGATCGACTCGACGATCTGGTTGTAGCCGGTGCAGCGGCAGATATTCCCCGCGATCGCTTCCTTGATCCGCTCGCGCGAAGGGTTCGGCTCACGGTCGAGCAGCGCCTTGGCCGTCATCATCATGCCGGAGGTGCAGTAGCCACACTGCGAACCGCCGCAGTCGGCGAACGCCGCCTGCAGCGGATGCAGCTTCGTCCCGCTCGCGAGGCCTTCGACCGTCTCGACCGAGCGCCCTTCGCACTCGAGCGCGAGTACCAGGCAGGAGAGCACCGGTTCGCCGTCGACGAGCACCGCGCAGGCGCCGCACTCGCCCAGCTCGCAGCCGTGCTTGGTGCCGGTGAGGTTCATGTCCTCGCGCAGCACTTCGAGCAGGGTCTTGTAGGAGGCGAAAGAAACTTCCTGCTCCTCGCCGTTGACGCGCAGGCTCAGGTGGACGTTCCTGGGAGCGGTCGTCTTCATTTGGCCGCAGTCGTGCGCAGCAGTCCGCGCACCAGGTAGTCGGCGAGCGCGTCGGCAACCTCGGCGACCGATTGTGGGCCGCCGTGCCGGTACCAGCGCGCCGTCCAGTTGACCGCGCCGAGCATGGCGCGCGTTACGAGCGATGCATCGCCCTTGGCGAATTCGCCGCGCTTCATGCCGGCGGCAACCAGATCGCGCACGGCGTGCTCGTAGGCGTCGCGCTTGGCGATGACGCCGCGGCGCATGCGCTCGGGCAGCCCTTCGACCTCGAGGTGCGCGGTGGTCCCTTCGAGATCGTCGAGCATGCAGTGCACGTGCGTGCTCATCAGGGTCCGCAGCCGGTCGGCGTACGTGCCCCTGGCGCCACTCGCCCGGGCTGCCTCCGCAAGCAAGCGGTCCACGGTGCGCTCCTGGCAGTAGAGCAGGATTTCGTCCTTGCCCGTGAAGTAGTAATAGAGATTGCCGGGAGAGAGGTCGGCCTCCTCCGCGATCTCGCGCATCCCCGTGGCGGAGAGCCCGAGGCGGCGGAACGCACGCGCGGCGGCGCGCAGGATGTCGAGCCGCCGCGCCTCGTTCTTGCGCTGCACGCGCCCGGGGGCTGCCTCATTTGAACTTCCATTCAAAACTTGAACCATCGTTCAAATATTAGGCGTTCCGGGGCCGAAAGGCAAGCTCGAGCGGCCCTCAGGACCTGAGTTTGTAACGCTGGATCTTCCCGGTGGCGGTCTTGGGCAGCTCCGAAACGAACTCGATCCAGCGCGGGTATTTGTAGGGCGCGAGCCTCGACTTGATGTGCTGTTGCAGGGCCAGCTTCAATTCCTCGGTCGGCGCGCTGCCCTCCTTGAGGACGACAAAGGCCTTGGGCTTGATCAGCTGATGGTCGTCGGCCCGGCCGACGACTGCGGCCTCGAGCACAGCGTCGTGGCTGACGAGCGCCGCCTCCACCTCGGCCGGCGACACGAAGCGGCCCGACACCTTCAGCATGTCGTCGGAACGTCCTGCGTAGACGAAGTAGCCGTCTTCGTCTTGCTTGAATTTGTCGCCGCTCCTGAACCAGGGACCCACGAAGGTCGATCGGCTTTTTTCCCGGTTGTTCCAGTAGAAAGCGGCGCTCGTCGGCCCGCTCACCTGGAGCTCGCCCAGCTCGCCTCGCCCCACCGGCCTGCCCTCCTCGTCCACCAGGCGCAGCTCGTAGCCCGGCACCGGCTTTCCCGTCGCGCCGTAGCGCACCTCACCGTGCCGCGCGCTGATGTACATGTGCATCATCTCGGTCGATCCGATCCCTTCCAGGATGTCCACGCCCGTTCTTTGTTTCCAGCGCCTGCCCAGATCCGCCGGCAGCGCTTCCCCGGCGGACACACAGGCCCGCAGGGCAAGCGCGCCCGAATTGGGAAACTCCGGGCTGGCCAGCATCGAGGCGTAGAGGGTCGGTACGCCGTAGAAGACGGTCGGCCTTCTTTCGACCAGGCGCTTGAACACCGATGCCGGCGTCGGCCGCTCGGCCATCAGCACGGCGCTCGCGCCGGCGGCCAGGGCGAAGGTCAGCGCGTTGCCCAGTCCATAGACGAAAGACAGCTTCGCGGACGAAAAGAGCACATCGCGCTCGGTGACGCCGAGCACGGCCTTGCCGTAGAGCTCCGCAGCGAACGCCATGCTCGAGTGCACATGCACCGCGGCCTTCGGTGCGCCGGTCGAGCCCGACGAATAGAACCAGCAGCAAGCATCGTCGGACGTGGTCGGCGCGGGGCTCAAGCCCGGGGCGCCGGCCGCGAGCACGTCCTGCACGGTCGTGTGACCGGGAGCGTGCCCCCCCGAGATGATGACCTTCCCGAGGAACGGCATCCCGCCCAGAAGCGGCGCGAATTGCGGCAGCAGATGCTCGGAGACGACGAGGGCGCGCGCCCTGCTGTCCGCGAGCATGTGCCCATAGTCGTTCGTGGTGAGCAGCGTATTCACCGCGACCGGGATGATCCCGGCCTTGACCGCACCGAGAAACGCGGTCGGGAAATCGATGGTGTCCGAGAGCGCGAGCAGCACCCTGTCCTCCATCCCCACCCCCATCGCCCGGAGGCCCGAGCCGAACCGGTCGACGCGCTCGGCGAGCTCCCCGAAGGTGCAGCGGCCCGCGTCGTCGATGAAAACGACCTTGCCGGCGCGACCTGCCTGCAAGTTTCGCTCGATCAGGTCGTGCGCGGCGTTGTAGTCGCGGGGAACGTGGATTTTCGGCGGACTGGCCGAATGGTCGGCGCTGCTGAGCGACGGCACGGTGTCGATGCCTCCGGGGCCCGACTCAGGCCTCGAGCTTCGCTTCCGTGCGGCACCGCGAAATCCAGTCGAGCGCCCAAGGCACCGCGATCTCCTCGGGCATCGTCCCCGCGCTCGCGTCGTGCAGCATGATTTCGCCGATGCGCCGCGCCCCCAGCTCGGCGAGGATCGCGTCGAAGCGCCGGCCCCCGTTGCAGAAAGTCTCCGCGTAGGTGCGATCGCCGAGCGCGATCACGCCGTAGCGCACGCCCGATAGATCCGGACGCGCGCCCTTCAGGGATTCGTAGAGCTTCTTCGCGTTGTCGGGCACATCGCCCTGGCCGTAGGTGGAAGAGCAGATCAGGAACAGGCCGCCTCCCGAGAACACGCCCGCGTCGAGGCCGTCCATCGCGGTCGTGCGCACGCGGGTATCGACGCCGTCGAGCGTCAACTCGACCTCCTGGGCGACGAGCTGGGCGGTGCCCGTCATGGTCCCTACTAAAATGTTCAATTCGAGCGCCATGCTTGTCGGCTCGCTTGCGTTTCGACCTGCGCTGCATTATAGTGCAAGCCTTGCGTATGGCAAGCATTATATTGCACTTGTGACCCTTTCCGGCATTGCCCTAAGAAAGCCTTCGCAACGTAACGCATCTGCGAAGGCAAGCAATGCGACCGGCGAGAAGAGCTACCTCGCGACCTTGGGAGAGCGGGTGCGAGAGGCTCGGGCCCGTCGTGGACTCTCGCGCAAGCTGCTCGCGGCCGACTCCGGGGTGTCGGAGCGCTATCTCGCCCAGCTGGAGGCGGGACAGGGAAATGTTTCGATCCTCCTTCTCCGGCAGATCGCGATCGCCCTGGACCTGCCGCTCGCCGAGCTGCTCGCGGAAGATTCGGCCGAAGCGGCCGAACTGACCCTCACCACTCAGTTTCTCAGGCAGCTCCCCCGCCAGAAACTCGCGGCGGTGCGCGCGCAGCTGGTGCGCGATTACGGCAGCGCCCGCGACGAGCGCATGAAGCGGGTCGCGCTCGTCGGCCTGCGCGGCGCAGGGAAATCCACGCTGGGCGCTAAGCTCGCCAAGCTCCTCGGCAGGCCCTTTGTCGAGCTCAACCGCGAGATCGAGCGCGAGGCGGGCACGAGCCTGTCGGAGATCTTCCTTCTCTACGGGCAGGCGGGTTACCGCCGCTACGAACGGCGCAGCCTCGAGAAAGTGCTGGAGAAGAACGAACGCGCCGTGATCGCCACGGGGGGCAGCATCGTTTCCGAGCCGGGGACCTACGAGCTGCTGCTCTCGAGCTGCTTCACCGTCTGGCTCAAGGCCGCGCCCGAGGAGCACATGGCGCGCGTCATCGCGCAGGGCGACACGCGTCCGATGGCGGGAAACGACCAGGCAATGCAGGATCTGCGGCGCATACTGGACGGCCGGGCGATGCTGTACCGGCAGGCCGACGTCGTCGTCGACACCGCAGAGAAGTCGGTCGAAAGAAGCCTGGCCGAGCTGCGCAAGTCGATCGGCGCATAAGCGCGAACGCGCGCACTACTCCATCGGAGCAAATCATGAGTGCCGTCCTCGAAAATCAGTCCGCTCCCTCCCTCATCACCTACGACACCCACCCCGACCGCTATCGGCATTGGAAGCTGTCCTTCGACGGGCCGGTCGCGACGCTCGCGATGGACGTCGACGAGGACAAGGGCCTGAAGCCCGGCTACAAGCTGAAGCTCAATTCCTACGACCTCGGCGTCGACATCGAGCTTGCCGACGCCCTCAACCGCGTGCGTTTCGAGCACGCGGAGGTGAAATGCCTGGTGATCACCAGCGCGCGCGAGCGCATGTTCTGCTCGGGGGCGAACATCTACATGCTGGGATCGTCCTCCCATGCCTGGAAAGTGAATTTCTGCAAATTCACCAACGAGACGCGCAACGGTATCGAGGATTCGAGCCGCTACGAGGGCCTCAAGACGCTCGCCGCGGTGAACGGCACGGTCGCGGGGGGCGGCTACGAGCTCGCGCTCGCCTGCGACGAGATCCTGATGATCGACGACCGCTCCTCCACCGTGAGCCTGCCCGAGCTGCCGCTGCTCGGCGTGCTGCCGGGGACAGGCGGCCTTACGCGCGTCACCGACAAGAGAAGGGTCCGGCGCGATCTCGCGGACGTGTTCTGCACCACCAGCGAAGGCGTGCGCGCCGACCGCGCCAAGCAATGGCGCCTGATCGATCACGTCGCCAAGCCGCAGGCGTTCAAGGAGGCGGTCGCCGCGCGAGCCGCGGCGCTTGCGGCTCAGAGCACGCGCGGATCGGCCAAGGGCGTAGAACTCAAGGCGCTCAAGCGCACCATCGACGCGGGCGGCTACCACTACGAGAACGTCGACGTGAAGATCGACCGCAAGCAACGCACCGCGGTCATCACCGTGTTTGCGCCGCGGACCGACGTCGCCTCAAGTATCGAGGCGATCCACGCGGCGGGCGACAAGTGGTGGCCCCTGGCGATGGCGCGGGAGCTGGACGACGCCATCCTGATGCTGCGCACCAATGACCTCGAGGTCGGCACCTGGATCTTCAATACGCGCGGTGACGCGGCCAAGGCGCTCGCCGCGGATGCGGCGCTGCAGGCCAACGAGGGCGACGGGTTCGTGCGCCAGGTCATCGGTTTCCTGCGCCGGACCCTGGCGCGGCTGGACGTCTCTTCACGCACCCTGTTCGCGGTCATCGACAAGGGATCGTGCTTCGCGGGAACACTGCTCGAGCTCGCGCTCGCCGCCGACCGCAGTTACATGCTCGATCTGCCCGACGACGCGGCGAGCGCCCCGGTGATTGCGCTATCGCAGATGAACTTTGGCGCCTATCCCATGGTGAGCCGGGAAGCGCGGATTGCGGCGCACTTCAGCGGCGAGGCGCAGCCGGTCGAGGCCGCGCGGGCGCGCATCGGCGAGAAGCTCGACGCGAAGGGGGCCTCCGGGCTGGGCCTCGTGACGTTCACGCCGGACGATCTCGACTGGGACGAGGAAGTGCGCATCGCGATCGAGGAGCGCGCGAGCCTCTCCCCCGACGCGCTCACCGGCATGGAAGCGAACTTGCGCTTCTCCGGCAAGGAGACCATGGAGACGCGCATCTTCGGCAGGCTCTCGGCCTGGCAAAACTGGATTTTCAGCCGGCCCAACGCGGTCGGCGAGCACGGCGCGCTGAAGGTCTACGGGAGCGGCGCAAAAGCGAAGTTCAATTGGGACCGGGTCTGAGGAACGCATATGAGCATCAACTACAGCGAGAAAATCCCCAACAACGTCAACCTGGCGAACGACAAGACGCTGCAGCGGGCGCTCGAGCATTGGCAGCCGCATTTTCTCGACTGGTGGCGCGAGATGGGGCCGAACGACTTCGCCTCGGCCGACGTGTACCTGCGTACCGCGGTCGGCGTCGACGCCGAAGGCTGGGCGAACTACGGCAAGGTGAGAATGCCCGATTACCGCTGGGGTATCTTTCTCGCCGATCCCCTGCGCGACCGCACCATCGGCTTCGGCGACTCCTTCGGGCAGCCGGTGTGGCCGCAGGTGCCGGGCGAATTCCGGTCCCAGTTCCGGCGCTTGATCGTCACACAAGGTGACACCGAGCCCGCTTCGGTCGAGCAACAGCACCGGCTCGGACACACCTGCCCTTCCCTGTACGACCTGCGCAATCTGTTCCAGATCAACGTCGAGGAGGGCCGGCATCTGTGGGCGATGGTCTATCTGCTGCACGCCTACTTCGGCCGCGACGGCCGCGAGGAGGCGGAGGAGCTGCTCGCGCGCCACTCGGGCGACGTGGACAAGCCGCGCATCCTCGGCACCTTCAACGAGCCGATCGAGGACTGGCTGTCCTTCTTCTGCTTCACCTACTTCACCGACCGCGACGGCAAATTCCAGTTGAAGAGCCTCGCCGAATCCTCCTTCGACCCGCTCGCGCGCACCTGCCGCTTCATGCTGACCGAGGAAGCCCACCACATGTTCGTCGGCGAGACCGGCATTGCACGCGTGGTGAAGCGCGCCCTGGAAGTGATGAAGGAGCTGGGAACGGACGACAGCGAAGCGATCCGCCGCCAGGGCGCCGTTGATCTGCCGCTCCTTCAGCGCTACCTCAATTTCTGGTTCAGCTCCTCGCTCGATCTCTTCGGCTCGGAGGTGTCCTCGAACGCGGCGAGCACCTTCGCCAACGGCATCAAGGGACGTCCCGACGAGACGACGCAGTACCAGGATCACATTTGCGCGGATGCGAGCTGTGAGCTCGAGCTGCCCGATGGCCTCGGCGGCGTCAAGAAGGAGAGCGTGGTCTTGCGCAACGCGATGAACGAGGTGCTGCGCGAGGCCTACGTCAGGGATTGCGAGATCGGGTTGAAGCGCTGGAACATGCAGATCAAGCGCGCGGGCCACGGTTTGGAGCTGAAGCTGCCGAGCAGCCGCTTCCGCCGCGCGATCGGCGCCTGGGCGAACGTCCCGACGGACCCCGAGGGCAGGCTCATCAGCCGCGAAGAGTTCACCCGGCGCTTGCCCGAGTGGATCCCGAGCGCCGCCGACAAAGCCTTCGTGAAAGGCTTGATGCAGCGGGTCGGCGAGCCCGGCAAGATGGCCGCCTGGATCGCCCCGCCCGATCGAGGCATCAACAACCTGCCGGTCGACTACGAGTACGTCCGCCTGAGTTGAGCGTCGCCGTCGAGCCGGATACCTGAGCCGGCTACTGCTTGCCCTCGAGGCGCAGTAGGGCGCGGGTAATTTCGAGGACCATTCTCCGGTGGGACTCGCTTAGCGAGTCGAACTTTTTCCCCAGCCAGGCCGAATCCACTGCGTAGCTCGCGCTGTCCTGCTTCGCGGCGCCGTGCAGCCTTTCCGCCTCGCCGTAACGCAACCAATGCGGCGATACCTCCAGCCACTGCGCCAAGGTGCGCAGCTTGTCCTGCGTGGGAAGGGCCCGGCCGTAGAGCCACTTGCGCGCGGTCTGTGCGGTCACGGGGTCGCCGTGGTGCCGCAGGTTGAACTCGCGCGCGAACCGCGTCGGGCCCGCCTCCAACCGGGCCTTGCGTATCGCCTCCCTCAAGCGGTGGCTGAAGTCCCCTTTTTCCTCGGCGGCAGTCATGCCGGGAAAAGTAGCACCAAGCATGCCCGTAGACGGTTACCGTCAGTTCTGTTTTTTGATAACTTCTAGTAACATACCCTTTTAGTGATGCCCCACCCCGCTACGGAATCGGCTAGGCTGTAGGACTATCGAAGGGCAAGGCGGTCCGGGTTGCTGAAGCTCAGGCGGGCGCTGAGCTCCGGGGTGAGGTGCACGATACCGTCGCCGTCGACGAGCATCGCGCACGAGATACCCATGCGCGCAGCCGCTTCTTTCCAGCCGTTTCGGCCCTCGATGAATATCGGCTTGGAGGCCGCATCTGATAGGGCGCCCGCCCCCGCTCTGCCCGATACCAGCACGGTCACCGATTCGACACCCGCGACGGGATAGCCCGTTCGCGGATCGATGATGTGCGAGTAACGCTTGCCGTCGATCTCGTAATAGCGCCGGTAGTCTCCCGAGGTGCCCACGGCCTCACCGTCGTTCAGATCGAGCGTGGCGAGCAGACCCGCGCCGCGCGGAGAATCGAGCCCGACCCGCCAAGGCCGTCCGCCGTGGCGGCCGAGTGCCATGGCGTTGCCGCCGATGTTGATGAGCGCATTCGAGATGCCCGCGGCGCGAAGGAGGTCGGCGGCGCGGTCGAGCGCGTAGCCCTTGGCGTAGCCGCCGAAATCGAGCTGCACCGAGGGATTGGCGCTCGTCACTTTTGTGCCTCGCACGCTCAGGTCGTTCATGCGCGGACGCGCGGCGACCAGCCGCCCGATGTCTCGCGCATCGGGCACGGGTCCGCCCGGCTTGTCGCGATGAAAGCTCCACAGACCCACGAGCTTGCCGATGGCCGGATTGAAAAGATCCCCGGACTGCGCCGCCAAGCGCTGCGACTGCAGGATGAGCGCGGCGATCTCGGCGGTCGTCCGGATATTCTCCTCGCCGCGGGCGATCGCCCGGTTGAGGGCGACGAGCTCGCCCGGCTCCCAAGCGTGCAGCTCGCGATGCATGCGATCGAGCTCGCCGAAGACCCGCCCGACGGCGGCTTGCGCCCGCCCTGTGTCGGCGTCCAGGACGGTGACCTGAACGATGGTGCCGAAGACGTAGGCGCTCGCGCGGTACTCGTCCGCGCAAGCACCCGCGAAGGGGAGCGCGGCGAGGAGCACCAGCGCCAAGCGGCCCGGTGCCGTGCTCAACGCCGCTCCCGCCTGTGCCTGGGCTTGAGGAAGAGCCAGGCGCCGCTCAGGGACAGGACGGCGAGCAACACCGCAAGGAGATCGACCGCGAGCGGCCCGTAGCGTCCCGCAAATCTGCCGCTATGCAGATCGAGCAGCAGCCGCTGCAAGGAGACGCCCGGCTTGAGCAGGCGCGCGTATCGATCGCGATCGGTGGCGGAAAGCTCCTCGGGCGCCGACCAGGAAATCGCATCGCGCGGCGCCGGCCGCCACGAGAGCGCATCGCGGCTCTCGAACGTGCCTGAGGTCGTTCGCAGCACGAGTCGATCCGCACCCGAGCCGATCGCCTGTATCGGCGCGCCCGGCAGCGCGCTGCTCCCCAGTCGTTCGATGAGCGCGCCGTCGTTCGCGTAGAGATAGAGCGACGCGCTGCTCGCCACGACCACCATGTCGGGAAGCTCGACCAGGCCCACCGGTTGAGGGACCCTCTCCCCCGATATCCGGCCGTCGAGCAGCCACCGGCCGTTCGCGGCGACGAGATCGTGGCGGCCCGCGCGGAATGCGTGGCGCGGGAGCTCGGGCGCGAGCCCGTACCAGCGCGCAAGCCATGACGCATGCACATACCTGGCATCCAGGCCGAGGTCGGCGGTGTGGTTCAGGATGAAGCCCGTTACGGCGAGGAACAGGAAGAAGGCCACTGCGGTGAAGCCGATGCGCGCATGCCAGCGGCGTAGGAACAGGAGCAGGAGGAGTTTCGGCGACACGCCGCTACCCTCGGCTCATGCGGTCGAAAAGGAGGGCGAGCCGCGCCATGCGCTGCATCGCGCCGACCGAGAGCGTTGCGCCGACGATACCGTCGATATCGCGGTCCAGCCGGTTACCCTGCGCGAGCGTTGCGTCCTTGAACTGCTTCAGGAAGGACGACTGGCGGACTTCATGGCCGCGGCTCTCGCGGTAGACGAGCACGCGCACGTGATCGATGCGCCCGTCGACGATGACGAAGCCCGCGGTGATGGGCTCCTCCTTGCCCGTCTCCTCGAGGATCCATACGCTCCTGCGACCCTCGCTCCAATAGCGCTGCCGCAGCTGCGCGGGAGGATGCCCCAGGATCGCGGCGGCTTGCGCTTGGATTTCCTTGGTCAGCCAGAGTACTTTGGGAGCCGGAGCTTTAGCGAATACTTCGGCGAGGAACGCTCCCGGCTCCTGATAGACCTCGGCGTGGACCGCTACAACTGCGCCGAGCGTCAACACTGCAAGCGAGCGGCGCGCCGCACGGATCATCAGAACATGAACCCCGCGCCGATATCGAACCGGTTCTGAGTCTTGTCGGTCGCGTAGCGCTGGACATCGGCTTTCAGCACCACCTGCGGATGGACCCAGAAGTTGACCCCCAGGGTCGTGATGCGCTCGTTGTTGTTCGGATCCTGGAGCAGATTGTTCGCGGGATCCTCCGCCTGCCTGATGTCGATGCGCTCGTAGCGCACGAAGGGCGCCACATCGAGATTGCCCTGCTTGTACACGTGGTACGCAGCCTGGGCGTACCAGCCCTTCATCGATTTCGGCGCCGCAAAGGCCGTGGCGGGGTCCGCGGCCAACAGCGCGGCGGTCACCTGGTCGGCATCGCCGAGCGTGCCCGCCGTGTACAGGGCTTGCAGATCGAGGCCGGCGACCCGGTATTGGGCGTGGACGTCCCACAGGGTGAAACGCGCCGCCACTCCCTGCAGCGCCGGATTGGACGCTCCGTTCTGGCCGGTGTTGCCGGTGAACACGCCGCCCCCGACCAGCAAGCCCGGCTGCCGGTAGTTGAGCGCGCCGTAGACGGCGAGATTGCGGGCGTTGGCGAGCTGCCCTTCCTGGTGCGCGCTGCGTATCCCGGTGGTGGGATCGTCCAATTTTCCCGAGTCGAAGTTCGTGGTGACGCCCACGTCATACCTGAAACCTTCGCCGACCACGCCGTGCATGCCGACACCCAGCTCACGCCACGTGGTCGGGATGACCCGGGTCTCGACCTGGTTACGCTGCACGCCGTAGTAGGTTGGCGGCTCATGGGTTTCGTTGAGGATGCCGATCGGGATCAGGAACAGGCCGCCCTTGAAATTGACTGCGTCGCTCGACCTGTAATTCACCCAGGCCTGCTCGACCTCGGCTTCGCCGTGATCCTCCGAACTGACGACCGCGTGCTCGATCTCGACTTCGGTATGAAGGGTGAGGCGCTCGTCGAAGCGATGGTTGAAGCCGAACACGAAACGCTGCAAATCCGCCGTGGCGTCGCCGCTCTGGCGAAACTTGCTGTAGCCGATTTCGCCGTAGCCGACGACGTTGGTACTGCCGTTGCCTAGCGCCGAGCTCCGGTCGAGCATCGAGCCGTAATCCGGCGAATAGGGTGAAGGCTGCTGTGCCGGCGCGGCCGATCGGCGCGCCTGCGCCTTGAGTTCATCGATTTCCTGCTGAAGGATCTCGAGCTTCTGGTCGACACTCACCTGGCCGAATGCGAGTGGCGCGCCGAGGGCAAGCGGCCCTGCCAGCGCGACAGCGAACTTCTTCATGACGTCTCCTACTGAGTTGACTAGCGGTGAGTGACATGGCTGGCTAACTCAGCAGACGCTGACTGGCTGGCTGGGTGGCGATCTATATAATCATTGTATAATCATATGGATAATATTTAATTATAAAGTGAATTATCATGAATTTCCGGATACCACCGGTCCCGGGTTGCGCCCTTTGAACGCCGCCCAGGCGATCCAGAGCGCGGGTAGCAGGACCAGTGCGTAGGTCAGCATCGCGCCGTATACACCCTCGGGCCCGTAGGGCTCGGTCGCGACATGCCAGTACGGGTTGTCGATCGGCAACACGTTCGCCTCGGTGGCCTCGTGAAAGGCGTAGACCAAGAGCTGTAGCGCAAACAGCACGAGGAAGATCGAGGTCACCTGAAAGAACAGGCCGAGGTTGATTCGCTGGCCGTAACGAGACCAGGCCCAGGCGAGCGCGGCCGCAAGGCCGACTCCGACGACTGCGCCCCAGAGCAAGTGGGTCGATTCTTCCTGGCGCGCCAGGGTCGCGGTGATGAACGCCATCTCCATGCCTTCGCGCGTGATCATCAACAGCACCAGCAGGAAGACACCGATCCACGGGCCGGCACCGCTCGCCTGGGCCGCCGTCTCGATGCGTCCGCCGATTTCTCCGCGCATTTTCTTCGCGTGTTTCAGCATGTACAGCACCATCGAGATCACCAGCGCGGCCGCGACCGTCGCGAGCACGGCCTCCCAAATCGGCACGACGGCCACTTCGGCCAGAAAGACACCGAGCACCACCGAAAGCGCCGCCGCCGTCCCGGACCCCCACCA
>JBGQKK010000007.1:0-28295 GCA_041499545.1 Gammaproteobacteria bacterium
CCGGTCACGGGATCGACCTTGCCGATGGTCACGCCGCGGTTGGGGTTGTTGCTGGTGAAGTAGATGGTGCCGTCGAGGCCCAGTGCCCCGTCGTGCGGCAACTGACCCATTTTCGACGTGGTGCCGAGCGACCAGTCGGTGCCGTCGTTCGCGTTGTATCGGGTGCCGATGCCCGCGTCGGGATTGAGAGGCAGGTCGTAGAGCGTCCAGACCGCGCGCGCCGCCTCGCCCGCGGGTCGCGGGCGCGCGGCGACCTTCATCGACGATTCGCCCGGACCGCGCGCGCGCGCGAGGTAGGCCGCGAGCTCCTTCTGGTGGCGCTGGAGGAGCTGGTTGGGCTTGGCGTCCGGTCCCGGATAGACGCCGGTGACCGGCACGATCTTCATCAGGTCGATGACCTTGCTCCAGCCGGCCTCGTCGAAGCGGAACTGCAGCACGTAGCTCGTCGAGTGGCAGCCGGTGCAGTTGTTCGTGAAGATCTTCTTCATGCGGGCGTCCTCGGCGCTCGCCTCGGGCAGGGCCGCGACCATCATCTCGCCGGGCAGCTGGCGGAAGCGCCGCTCGGGGTCGCTCATCTCCTGCAGCGTGAAATCATGGCGCCGCGCCGCGGACAGGTCGACGGTGCCTTTGCTCGTCTCGAAGCCGAGCGCCTGCGCCCACACGCGGTACTTGCCCGCGGGCAGGGGCGGGAAGACATAAGCGCCCGCGGCGTCCGTATAGACGCTGGTGGTGATGGTCGAGCCCTCGAGCTTCGCGGACACGGTGACGCCTTCGAGCTTCTGGCCCGAAGGCGAAGCGATCGCGCCGGCGAGCAGCTGATCGGCGGCGTGGGCCGCGCTCGCGGCGAGGAGCGAGAGCGCGCAGGCGCAGAGCATCGTTCGGATGTTCATCGGGTTCCTCCTATTTCCGTGCGTCCGGCGCGGCGGGCGCCGGCACCGTTCTCAGATAAGCGACGATGGCGTCGATCTCGGCCGGCTTGAGGGTGTACTTGAACGCGGGCATGCGTTCGCTGCCATTCACGATCAAGGCGCGCATGACTTCGTCGTTCCCTGCGGTCGAAGCCTTGTTCAGCATCGGCCCGTAGGTCTTCACCCCGAGCGAGGGTTGCAGGTGGCAGATGCCGCAGGACTGCGCGAACACCTGGCGGCCGAGCTGCTGCGTCTGGTCGAGATCGCCGGACTGCGCCTGAGCCGCGGGCGCGACCGCAGTGAACGCGAAGGCGAACAAGAGCATCGAGATTCTGGCTTTCATTCCGTCCCCCTGCGGCGTGTTGCCGCCGGCCAGGGGTGACTATCCCACCGGCGGCGGGGAAATACAACCCGGACAGAATCGGCTAGGAAGGTCGCCGCTTGGATCGTACTCGTTCAACAAGTCGCTCGAAGACGTCTCTGGGACCCTCGCGATAGGCGACTGAAGCGCCAGTCAGGCGGGCGCGACGTATCTCGCGAAGCATCCTCAGAAGGTCGTCGGCGTCCTTGGCGATCTCGGGATGGGCCTGGAGTCGATTCTTCCGGATCCAATTCTTGATGGAGTCTTGCATGCTCTCCGCCTTCTCTTGTTCTGGGCCATCGGGATGCTCGGCAGGCAGATCCATCAGGATGTCGAACTCCTCTATGAGCGAAGCGTAGTCCACATCGGAATCTTCTGTACCGTCGGACTCCGGCAGGGCGGCCTTGTTCTTTGGTGGCAGGGATTGCGGGCGGCGCTTAGCGGCATCCATGAATTGGCCAAACTGCCGGTCGTACTGGTGTCGGAGCCGGGCTTTGACCTTGAGCTCAACGGCCAGATCGTCGATGAGTTGTTGCATCTGCGCCGGACTGTCGATCCTCAAGGCGTTGAGGTTGGCAAGCGGCCCCTGAAGGTTGCTTGCGTTCACCTCGGGAGTCAGCAGAGGAACGAGGTGGCGCTTCGCTCCCCATCGTGATCCGATCTCGAACACCACGTAGGTGGAGCTGAGGCTGGCAGGGGAAATGATGGCGACGAAGGCGCGTGCGTCGTGGGTTTCACGGCGTAGCGCTTCCTCGAACGGAATACCGGCGGGCAAGCGGTACCCCTCGACGCTCGTCGCGCGGATCCGGTCGGGGTGGAGACCCAGTGCATTCTGAATCAAGTCCACCAGAGGCGCGACGAGGTCGGCATCGACCGAACTGTGGCTGACGAACAGATCGAGAGATGTTGACTCGTCCATGGCCGTCAATCAGTGTGCGACCGTCCTGAGCCAGCCGTCGAGTCCATGGGCCGACCACCCGATCTGGTCGCCGAACAGGCTGCGGTATCTGCGCCCCACGGGATGATCCTTCAGGTCGATGCCCGGGTTCTGCTCATCGAACTCGACAACGGTGATGTCGGCGGGTAGTCGTGCTTCGAGGCGTCTGGCGGCAAATGGAAATTCTGCTGGAGAAATTCCTCGAGCTCGGTGAGAGCCTTGGCGTTGGGAAAATCTGCTTTGTTCAGGAAGACGTCGCGCAGGATCTCGTTCGTCAAGGGCCCGCCGAACGACTTCGTCGCTCCGGCTCCGAGAATCGCGACGGTTTCACCCATATCCCGCTCCGGCAGGCCGTCGCTCCGTCGATTCACGCCTTGGAGAGTCGGCCGATGTCCACGTTCGTCATCCAGCCGACCATCGGCTCCGTGTTGCTGCCGGTCCTCGTGACGATCAGGTCCTGGCATCCCTTTTGTTCATCCATCTTCGCTTTCGCGGCGGCAACCGAGGCGCCCTCGGGGATGTAGGCGATATTGGTGACCCAGTTCTTCAGTTCCGCGTCGTCGACCAGCTCCTGCAACGTAAGCTGGTCGATGTTCGCGCCGCCGGCGAGCGCCTTCTCGGCGATGAACTTGAACAGCCCGCTTTGATGGACGATGTAGAGGACGACATTGTTGGAGTCGACCACCGGAATACGCGTAATCTTGTCGCCGAGCTTGCCGCGAAGATCTTTGAGCGGAACATCCTTGGGGCTCTTGCCGGCCGGAATCGGGTAGACGGTGATCTCCCTGGGGGAAAGCATCTCCTTTTGGACGAGCAACTGGCCGAGCTTCTGCTCCGTCGTCAGCGTCACCATCCGTTCCACGCTTTGGCTCGCGCTCTCGAAATTCTTTCTCGAGAAGTAATAGGCGAGCACCGTGCCGACCCATGTGCCCAGGAGCGGCAGCAGGGAGTTGAATACGAGTTGGCTTGTGTCCTTGAACTGCGTTGCGCCACTTAACGCCGCGCCGACCAATGCCACCGCGGCAATGACGAGGATCCCGATTCCGGAGATGCCCAATACCAGCTTCGCGATCTCGCCAATTTCGGGCGGCTGCTGGCCGGACTGGCCGTCTTTCACAGGATCTGCCATCGGTCCTCCCTGGACTGAGTGATGCATCGACGCCGTATCGGCGCAGCGTGCGCTCGGTCCGGGTTACCGGCGCGCCTCGCAACACGCGTTACGGCAAATCATGCAATCGCGGGGCGCGGCAAGTCAAGCACGCCCTCTCCATCGCGTCCCGAAGAAACCGTACCTCAGCGCGGTAGCAGCACCCACAGTAAGATCACCCGCCATGAGCGAAATCCGCGACTGCCTGCCTCCGGACCGAAACCCGCGCCGGCCCGGCTTCGTATTGCCCCGCGGGTCGATCGACACGCACGTGCACGTGTTCGAGCCGGGCTACGCGCTTTCACCTGGCCGCGGCTACAACCCGCCGCACTCGACGCTCGCGGATTTGAAGCACCTGCACGTCACGCTCGGCATCGACCGCGTGGTGTTCACGCAGCCTTCGGTCTACGGCACCGACAACTCGGCGATCCTGGACGCCATGGCGGCGCTCAATGCGCGGACGCCCGACCGCGCGCGCTGCGTCGTGGCGCTCGGCAGGGAGGCGACGGAGAAGCAGCTCGCCGCGCTCGATGCCCGCGGCGTGCGCGGCGTGCGGCTCAACACCGACAACAAGGGCGGCATGCCGATCGAGATCGCCGAGATTCCCGAGCTCGCCGCGCGCATCCGGCCTTTCGGCTGGCACATCGAGTTCCTGTTTCCGGGGAAGGACATCGTCGAGCTGATGCCCGTCTTCACGGCGCTCGCCGTGCCGATGTCGATCGCGCACTTCGCCTATCAGCCGGCCAGCGCCGGCGTCGCGGCGCCCGGTTTCCGGGCCCTGGTCGAGCTCGCGCGGCGCGGGAACACCTGGATCAAAATCTCCGGCGCCAACCGCGTCTCCGCGAGCGACCTTCCGCCCTACGACGACGTCAAGCCGCTCGCTGGGGCGCTGATCGAGGCAGCGCCCGAGCGCATCATGTGGGGGACCGACTGGCCGCATCCGAACAAGTACCTCGCCAACCCCAACGACGGGGATCTCGTCGACGCCTTCGGCGACTGGGTCGGCGACGAGGCGATGCGCCGCAGGATCATGGTGGACACGCCCGCGGCGTTCTACCGATTCGCTTCCGCGTAGCGCGCGCCTTTCTCTCGATCCCGCCCGTAGCGGCTAGTCGATCACCGCGAAGGCCTGGATCTCCACCAGCTGCTCCGGCTCGCCCAGCTCCAGCACGGCGAGGTTGGTCGTGGTGGGCTTGTGGTTGTAGGGCTTGAAATACTCGTTGACGACGAAGCTCGCCTTGCCGATGTCGCCCATGCGCGGCCGTGCGCGGAAAATGAACAGGTGCACCACGTCCTTCATCGAGCCGCCGGCGGCTTCCACCGTTTGCTTGATGCCGTCCATGGCCTGGCGGACCTGCTGCTCCAGATCGTTGACCATGTACTTCTGCAGCTGGTCGCGCTTGTGCGGATGGTCGTGGTAGACCGGCAACGCCGTCCCGCCGGCGAGCCAGAGGATCTTGCCGCTCTTGATCTTGATGGCGGGAACGAAGGGCATGAACACCGTCTTGTCGTAGTTGGGATGGTGGATGACCTCCAGGTGCTTGCTCGGGGTCGTATCGATGGGCTTGGTCTGGGCCGTCGCCGCGGGGCTGAGGGCGGCTGCGGCGGCACCGAGTGCGGCGAGCGTCATGGCTGAGCGGAACGTGTTCATGGTTTTCTTCTCCTGTGGGTAGTGGCTGGCCATCCAGCCGGACAATCTTACCGTCGGAACGGACGTGCATACCGGACCTCGGGTAATATCGCCCCGCATGTCCCACCCGATCCCCCGCCGCCGCGCCATCGCCGGCATGGCCGCGCTCGGCCTCTGGGGGCTCGCGCCAAGGCTCCGAGCCGCGGAATCCGCAGCTTCGAAATCGCCCGCCAGGCCGCTCGCGGAGCGGCTCGCCGCCTACGCTGACCGCTTGCGCTACGACGATCTCGACGCCGCGACCATCGAGCGGGTCAAGACGCATTTCATCGACACGATCGGCTGCGGGGTCGCCGCGTTCGACGAAGGGCCGGTGCGCATCTGCCGCGAGGTCGCGCTCGGCGCCACGGGCGGCGCCGCGACCGTCATCGGCACGGGCCGGCGCACCTCGCCCGATCTCGCCACCTTCGCCAACGGCGCCGCCTTCCGCTACTACGACCTGAACGATTCCTACGTCGGGCGCCTTGCGGGCCATCCGAGCGATCACATCGCCGCCTGCCTCGCGGTCGCCGAAAGCGAGCGCTCGAACGCCGCGGAGCTCATCACCGCGATCGTGCTCGCCTACGAGATCAACTGCCGCCTGATTGACGCCTTCGACATCACCACCCGCGGCTGGGACGTGCCGGTGTTCAGCCTGCCGGCGGTGGCGCTCGCCGCCGGCAAACTCATGAAGCTGCCTCCCGAGCGCCTCGCGCAGGCGGTGAGCCTCGCCATCAACGACCACATCCCGCTCGCCCAGACGCGGGTCCAGGCGCTGTCCGACTGGAAGGGGCTCGCCGACGCGGAAGCCGGGCGCAACGCCGTGTTCGCGGCGCTGCTCGCGCGCGGCGGCCTGACCGGCCCGGCGCCGATCTTCGAGGGGAATTCGGGCTTCTTCAAGCAGATCACCGGGCCGGCCGAGGTCGACGTCGGCGCCTTCGGCGGCCGCGGCGTGCCCTTCCGCATCCACCAGTGCGGGCTCAAGGCCTACCCGGCCGTGGTCTACGCGCAAACCGCGATCGCGGCCGGGATCGAGGTCGCGAGGGAAGCGGGCTCGCTCGATCGCATCACGGCGGTCGAGATCGCGACGACGGCCCGGGGCTACCAGCGCGCCGGGAGCGAGCCCGAGAAGTGGACGCCGGACACGCGCGAGACCGCCGACCACAGCCTGCCCTACACCACGGCGCGGGCGATGTTCGACGGCGACATCACCAACGACAGCTACACGCCTGCGAAGCTGCGCGAGCCGCGCATCCTCGAGTTCATGCGCAAGATCACGGTGAAGCCGGATCCCGCCCTCACCGCGCGCGTCGGCGCGGCGGTTCCGACGCGCATCACCGCGACCCTCGCCGACGGGCGGCGCATTTCGCGCGAAGTCGACGACGTGCCCGGATTCCCGGGGCGGCCGATGAATCGGGGCGATGTCGAGAGGAAATTCAGCGGCAACGTGGCAAAGCGCTGGCCGCGGGAGCGGACCGATGCGGTTCTGAAGGACCTGTGGGCGCTCGATCGAACGCCCGATATTGCGGCTTTGCTCGGCAAGCTCTCGCTGCCGCCGCGTTCCTAGTTAGGGCGTCATCACCACGACCCCGTCGGCCTTGCTGCCCATGCGGTCGATCGCCTTTTGCACGAAGCCCGACCTTTTCACGTCGGCGATGAATTCCCTGCAGAATTCGGCCACGGCCGCGGACCGGCCCTTCGGGTATCCGATCGCGATGGGGACGTCGTAATAGCTCCCCGGCAGGATGCGCGATCCGGGCAGGCCTGCCTGCGCCCGCACCAGCATCGGCACCACATGGCTGAACACGTCGGCCTGCCCGGCGATCAACATGTCGACCGCCGGCTGCGGCGTTTCGACCGGCACCCGGATCAGGGCGGCCTTGCTGATGATTTTCTCGAGATGCTCGCCTTGTGCGCTGCGCGCGGGGACGACGATGCGCACGCCGGGCCGGTCCACCTCGGCGATGCTCTTGATGGTCGAGGCGGCGGGCACCAGGAAGGTGGTGCGCAGCCCGATGACGACGGGCCCGAAATCGAAAGCAGCGGCGCGATCCTTGGTGATTCCGATGAACGCCACGTCGACCTTGCCGGCACGGAATGCTTCAATCATGTCGGCCGGATTGTGGATGCGCACGAGCTCGTGCGGCACCGCGATGCGGCGCGCGAGCTCGATGCCGAGCTCCGGGCTCCATCCCTTGAGCTCGTTCCCGTCCTCGTTCGCGAAATACGACAACATCAGCACGGCGATGCGAAGCTTGCCGGTCGGTGCGAGCTCCTTGGCGATCTCGGCGTTCGCCGCCGCGGCGCCTCGGCCGGCGAGCCCCAGCGCCACGGCTGCGAGCGCAAGCGTGGCGAGCAGAGGCGAGGAGTGTTTCATCGGGATCTCTCCCTCGCGTGAATATCAGGCGGGCTCGAGGCCGTGCTTGCGGAAGACCGGCGCGGCAGCCGGCGCAGTGAGGAATTTGAGGAGCGCTCTGGCCGCGTCCTCCTGCGTCGCGCCGGCGTGGACGCCGGCCGAGAACACGGTCATGCGCTGCAGCTCGCCCGGCAGCGGACCGACGTAGTCGATGCCGGCGAAATGCGCCAGCTCGCTGATCTGCTGGAAGCCGACCTCGGTCTCACCGCTCGCGATCAGGGTGCCGACGAACACGCCCGACGGGGTCTGCTTGAGCTTGCCCTTGACTTGGTCGGCGATACCCAGCTTCTCGAACACGCTGAGCATATAGAGCCCACTCGGGCCGGTCGAATAGCCGATCGATTTCGCCGCGAGCAGCGTCTTCTTCAAGGCCTCGGCCGATCTGATGTCGGGCTTTGCGGCGCCCTTGCGCACCGCCAGCCCGACGCCGGATTTTGCGATATCGGCGCGGCTGCCGGCGACGGCCTTGCCCAGCTTGATCTGCTCGTCGATCGCCGGGCCCGCCATGATGATGAGGTCGTAGCGCTCGCCCTCCGCGAGGCGCTTCTGGACGTTGAGCGTTCCCGTGAAAGCCGTCGTGACCTTGTGCCCCGACGCCTTCTCGAATTGCGCCACGAGCTCGAGATACGCCTCCTGGGTAGCCTGCGTGGACAGCACTTTGATTTCCGCGGCTCCGGCCATGCGCGACAATAGCAGTGCGCCCGCCGCGGCGACGATGACTGCGGTTTTCATGATGGTCCTCCCGTTTTTCACGCTCCGCAGGAAATGAACTTACCTTGCGGAGCCTGCTCGCGCAAGTGGCCGGCGAGGCAGGGCCCGGCAGGCGGGGCTCAACGCTTGCGGGATTCCGGCCGCTGCGCGCCTAAGTACGTCAACGAACAGACCCGCCGGGTTCTCGGGTTCATTGTTGCTTCCAGACACCAACTCATCTTCGCATTTCCGCCCGGATGAGACGCCTCGGAGGGCGTCCCGAATCGTTTCTATGCGAATTGCACATTACGGCATCTCCCTGTGGCTGAACGGCGGCGTGGCGAACTACGTGCGGCGTATTGCCGCAACTCAACGCACCGCCGGCCACGACGTATTCTTCTTCGACGATCGGCCCGGCGATCCGGAAACTCCCTCCGAGTGGAGGGCGCAGGCGGTGCGCGCGCTCGCCGAAGATCACGCGCTTGCCTCCCGCCTGGGCGCGAACGCGCGCGAGCGCCTGCTCGCGAACTACGGCATCGAAGACCACATGGGGCAGCTCTACCGGCACTACCGGGAAGTCATCGCCGCCTGAGCATTGTCCGCGAGGGCGTCCTCGCCGCCTTCTAGAACGAGCGCTCCCAGCGGAAGCCGATGTAATGCGGTCCGATGACGGGCGCGATGTAAGTCGCGTTCTGCGGCGTCACAAAGAATTTGGACACGCCCCAGCCTAAGGCGACGCCGCCGATGACGTCGCGCCAGCGGTGATGCCCGGTCTGTACCCGTACGTCGGCGACATAGAGGACCGCCGCATAAGCGGGCAGGCCATATTTCCAGCCGTAGCGATCCTGCAGGAACGCGGCGCCGGAAGTGACCAGGGTCACGTGTCCTGACGGGAATGCATGCCCGGAGCCGTTGGGACGTTCGCCCCAGTTGGTGTAGTTGAATGCGACGGAAAGGAGCGCATGCGCGACCACCCCTGCGGTGACGCTGCGCAGCAACTGCTGCTGGCCCTCGTCATCGCCTTTGCTTCCGGCGATGAAATAGGCGGCAATGGGCACTCCGACCATCACGACGTTGGCCGGGAATTCGGGTTTGACCGCAGCCGCCGCAGTACCGGAGTGCAGGCACAGCATGATCGAGATCGCGGCCGAAAGAATGGTAGGCAGACACGCGCCTATGCCGGAACTGGTCACCCCCTGATCGTGTGCTTGTGCCCCTCAACCCTCTGTACGGCAACTCACATATGTCTGCGCGCTCTCCAACTCCGGCTATTGCGGCGTAACGCCGTCGCGGCCGACGTTGATGCGGCTTGCTTCCAGCGTGCCGTCGGGCTTCTTGGTCGCCGCGAGCACGGTGAACTTCGCGCCCGCCTTGAGGTCGGCCTTGCTGCCGATCTCGTAGCGCAGGATCGGCGCGTTCGCCGGAACAACGATCTTCTTCTCGCCGTCCTTGTACTTGACCACGATCGTCGAGCCCTCGACGCCCGCGACCGTCATGCCCGAGGCCGAGCCATTGGTCATGGTGCTGTTCGGCACCGGGGCGTAGGGCCGATGGCCTTCGCCCGTGCCGCGCATCTGCTCGGGGAAGATGTGCACCTCCAGAGCCTTCTGGCTGCCGTCCGCCTGGGGCATGGCCGCGCTGCCGAGGAAGGTGCCTTCCTTGATGTCCGCCATCGAAGCCTTCACGACGGCGACGATCATCGCGTTGTCGGTGAGCGTCAGCTTGAGGTCGGCGCCGTCGCTCGCTTTCAGCGAGAGCACGTTGCCGTCGGCCTTCTCGATCGTCCCGCGAACGCGAAGGGTCTGCGCCGTGGCGGCCGCACACGATGCGGCGAGGAACGCACCGACAAGCATCAATCGAATCAATCGGATCATGTCATTCTCCAGGGGGGTGGAAGGGGCCAGCAGGTCTTCTCAGCGCTCATTGTAAGGCACGACGGGCTTGTCTGAAACAAACGAAACAAAAACAGCCTGCTCGTGAAATCTTCCGGAAGCACCCCGACCCTATCATTCGCGATTTTTCTTCGCAACGGAGCGAGGCGAACATGGGTGCAAGGGAATTCGAGATGGTCAAGGGCGCGATGCTGAGGATCGACCCGCTCGCGGGCGACAGCCTGCGCGTGCGGTCCGGCGAGGTCTGGGTTACCCAGTCCGAGGACCCCAATGACTACATGCTGAAGACCGGCGACTCGCTCACGCTCAACGGCAAGGGCGCGCTGCTCGCCATCGCCTACAAGCCCACGCTGCTCGATCTGTTTCGCAAGGACCCGCTTCGTCCCGAGTCCGGCGGGATCCGGGGAAACGGGATATTCGAAAGACTCCATTCATATCTGCAAGGGAAGACCTGACCATGATCACTAGGAACGCAACATTTGCAGGACGCAACTCGAGCCGCGGACGAGCCCGATGGATGCTCAGGGCCCAGGTTGCCGCGGCTTTCCGGGATGCCGGAAGCGGGGTGAGCGAGCAAGAGGCCGGCAAGCGGACGCGAAACTTCTACCGCTCGAGCGGGACCGATTGGGCGCGCAATTTGGATTGATGGAGGCTCGCCCGGCAGGCCACGCCTGCATCGCCTGCGACCTTAGCCGAGGATCAAGCGCACCTTGTGGACTCGACCATCGTCCACGAGCGGAACTCGCGTGGGGCCGTCCGGCAGCGCCTTGCCGTCCAGCTCGGCGCCGGCGACTCCACAGCCGACGCCATGGGGGTTTTCGGCGGTGATCTCGTAGCGCGCGGAGCGGTATTTGAAGGCGATCTCGAACCGAGGCCACTCCCTGGGTATGCAGGGGGCGAGGAGCAGGAACGCTCCCTGTAGACGAAATCCGAGGATCGCTTCGAGGCCGGCCCGGTACAAGCACCCGGCCGTGCCGGTGTACCAGGTCCACCCGCCGCGCCCGGCGTGCGGTGCGACCGAATAGATATCGGCGGCAGCGGCGTAGGGCTCGACCTTGTAGTGCTGCACGTCCGCCCGGGTGCGGGCACGCTTGATCGGATTCATGAGCGAGAACAGCTCGGCGGACTTGTCTCCCCGGCCGAGGGCGGCAAAGGCGAACACCGACCACGTGGCGGCATGGTTGTATTGGGCGCCGTTCTCCCGAATGCCGGGCGGATAGCCCTTGATGTATCCGGGATCGAGCGGCGTCCGATCGAAAGGCGGTGTGAACAATAAGGCGAGCGCCTCGTCGCCGCGAACGAGCTGCTGGTCGACCGCGGCCATGGCGCGCAGGGCACGAGCCGGATCGGCCGCCCCGGAGATCACGCTCCAGGATTGCGCAATCGAGTCGATCCGGCATTCGCCACTCGTGGACGAGCCCAAGGGCGTCCCGTCGTCGAAATAGCCGCGCCGATACCAATTGCCATCCCAACCCGCGAGCTCGAGTGAGCTTCGCAATGCGGCGGTATGCGACAGCCACTTCGCGGCGCGCGCTTCGTCACCTCGCGCCTTCGCAATAGGCACGAACGCCGCAAGCGTCGTGTACAGGAACCAGCCGAGCCAGACGCTCTCGCCCTTGCCCTGCTCGCCGACCCGGTTCATGCCGTCGTTCCAGTCGCCCGTGCCGATCAAAGGCAAGCCGTGTTCGCCGACGGCGAGACTCTGTTCGAGCCCGAGCGCGCAATGCGCGAACAGCGAAGCGCTTTGCTCCGCGAGCATGGGCCGGAAGTAGGCGTCGTGCTCGCCGGGCCGCAACGCCTGCCCTTCTAGAAATGGAACGGGCTCGTCGAGCACCGCGATGTCGCCGGTCGTCTCGACATAGTGTGCGGCGGCGTAGGCGAGCCATACCCGGTCGTCCGAAATGCGCGTGCGCACGCCCTGGCCGGAGGGCGGCAGCCACCAATGCTGGACATCGCCTTCGACGAATTGCCGGGCTGCGGTGCGCAGCAGATGCTCGCGCGTCAGCGCCGGTCGCGATACGGCAAGCGCCATTCCGTCCTGGAGCTGGTCGCGGAAACCGTAAGCGCCGCTCGCCTGATAGAACGCCGATCGCGCCCATACGCGGCAGGCGAGCGCCTGATAGAGCAGCCAGCGATTCAGCATGATGTCCATGGACCGGTCGGGCGTCTTCACCTGAACCGTGCCGAGCATATCGTCCCAATACCGGACGACCTCGCGCAGGACTGCGTCGAGATCGGCCGCCCGGTAGCGGACGATCAAGGATTGCGCGTCGGCCGCCGTCGCGGCCTCGCCGAGGAAGAAGACGATTTCCGCCGTGCCGCCCGGCTCGAGCTCGACCGGGGATTGAAGCGCGCCGCAGGGATCGAGGCCGGCACCGACCCGCTGCGACAGAGGCGCTTCACCCGAAAGCGCGGCCGGGTTGTCGAGCGTGCCATAGCGTCCCAGAAATTCCCGCCGGTCTCCGGTCCAGGCGGTCTGCCGGCCCCCCAGGTCCGCAAAGGCGACACAGGAACCGAACGTTCCGTTCCAGGGGTTGCGCGCGAGCATCGCCCCGGTCTCCGGATCGATATCCGTCACGACCGAGAGCGCTGACGCGCCGCGAGACGGGCCGAGCACCCACTCCACGTAGGCGGTGACCGAAAGCAGGCGAGCTCGCCCCGACGTGTTCCGGATGGTCAGGCGCGAGATCTTGATCGGATCGTCGAGCGGCACGTATTGGAGGAGATCGAGTGCGATGCCGTGCACGACGTGCTCGAACCGGCTGTAGCCCTGGCCGTGCCTGGCGGTATAGGGCGCGGCCTCGTCGCGGATCGGCAGCGCCGTCGGAGTCCACAGCTCGCCGGACTCCTCGTCGCGCACATAGATGACCTCGCCTGGCCGATCGCTGACGGGGTCGTTCGACCAGGGCGTGAGCTGGTTCTCGCGACTGCCGACCGCCCAGGTGTAGCCGCTGCCCTCGACCGCGACCTGAAAGCCGAACGAGGGATTGGCGATCACATTGATCCACGGCGCCGGTATCGACCGCCCGGCGCCGAGGATGGTCACATACTCGCGTCCGTCCGCCGCGAATCCGCCGAGCCCGTTGAAGAATTCGAGGTCCGGCGGCGCCGGCGCGGCTTGCGGCGCCTCTGTGGGTGGTGCGCGTCTCGGCGGCGCGCGCTCCGCCCGCACGTCGTCCGCGTCCGTTTCCGGAAAACGGCCGACCTGCTCCGACAGAGTTCCGTGCCGTCCGCCCAGCACGGCCCGGGCCATGGAGAGGAGCAGAGCGCGCGTCTCCGTCGAAATGAGGTCTGCACGCAGCACGAACACCGAGCCGCGCGCGACGTCCGCTCCGATCTGCGGCCGGGCCTGGCTCGTCCGGACCAGCGTCTCCAGGGCCACCTGAAGGTCCTGGATGTAGGAGGACCCCCGTTCGTTCAGGATTACCAGATCGACGGCGAACTGCTTCTTGCGCCAGTATTCATGGGCTCGCAGCAACTGGCGGACGATGGCGATCTCCTCGATGTTGTCGATCCGCGCGAGAACGATCGGGATGTCGCCGGAGATGCCTTGAGCCCACAGCGCCGCTGGCGCGCCGCCGCCGCGGCGTATCACCTCCGGTGACGGACGGAGCGTGGGATCCGCGTAGAGCACGTGGCCCGCGAGACGCTGGAACAGGTTCGCCTGATCCGGATCGACGCCGAGATGGCTCAACTGCACTTGCCCCTGGGTCCATGCCAACGTGCCCGCGCGGTCGAAGGCCGTCGCGTCGTGATGCTTGTCGGCCAAGTCCAGCACATCGTCACGGGAGGACGCGACCACCGTCCAGAACGCGATGCGCACCGTCCTGCCCGGCGGAACCCGCACGCGGCGGCGCAACGCGAAAACCGGATCGAGGACAGTGCCGACGGTATTGGAAAGCGGCCGGCCGTCCATCACGGAGATCGCCGCCCGGACCTCACGTCCGCGGCCGAGGAAACGGGCCCGATCGGTTTCGATCTCCGGCTCGCCCACCGTCTCGCCTTCGACGACGGCCAGGTGCGCCGCCCAGATTTCGGGCTCGGCGGGCGAGCGACGCCGCCGCGTCGCCAGGATGGCCTCGAGCTTGGCGAGATATTCGGTTTGCACGAAGAGCTTGGAAAAAGCCGGGTGCGCCGCGTCGGCCGCGGGCGGCGCCAGCACCAGCTCGGCGTAGGAGGTGAGCTCGATGTCCCGGATCCGGCTGCCCGTGTTCGCGACGGATACGCGGCGGACTTCGGCGTTGTCCTCCGGCGAGACGACGACCTCGAGGGTCGTCGTGATCGTTCCGTCGTGCCGGATGAATTCGGCACGGTCCTCGGTGAACGTGACCTCGTAGCCGTCCGGTTCGACGCCGCTCGGCTGGTAGGCCGCGGACCACACGTCGCCGCTCTGCACGTCGCGCAGGAAGACGTAGGCGCCCCAGTCGTCACGGGTGACGTCCTCGCGCCAGCGCGTGATCGCGGAATCGCCCCAGCAGCTGTACCCGGAGCCGGCCGCCGTCAGCATCACCGTATAGCGGCCGTTCGAAAGCAGGTGCGCAGCCGGCGTAGCGCCGTGCGCGGACCGAAGCCGCCGCACCGTCGGCAACTCCAGGCTGCGAACCGTCGCCGCCGTCTTGACCTCCTCCGCCCTAGGATGAGCGACCGCAACATCGCGCGGCGTGCGCTCCTGCAGGAGCAGCTCAGTCGCCTGCACGACCGGTTCGGCGTGAAACCGCGCCCGCATAACCCCGTCGAGAAGCGCGTTGGCGATGGCGACCACCGTCATGCCCTGATGGTGCGCCATGAAAGCGCGCACGATCGCGACGTCTTTTCCCTTGGGCAGGCGCGTGCGCGTGTAATCCAGCGCCTCGTAGAAGCCGTAGCGGCCCCGTGCGCCCAGGGCGGCGAGCCGGGCGAAGTTGCGCGCCGCCGCTCCCGGATCGACCATGGCCGCGAGCGCGGTCGCGTAAGGCGCTACGACGGTGTTCTCGCTCAGGCCGCGTTTCAATCCCAGACCCGGAACGCCGAAGTTCGAATACTGATAGGTGAGCTCGAGGTCGCGAACGTTGTAGGCGGATTCCGAAATCCCCCAGGGCACGCCGAGCGCGGCGCCATAGCTCATCTGCCGGCGCACGACGAGACCGCTCGTCTGCTCGAGCAGGCTGCCGGCCGGTGCGCGCATGACCAGCGACGGCATCAGATACTCGAACATCGATCCCGACCAGGAGATCAGCGCTGCGCCGCGTTCGACCGGCGTCACGGCGCGACCGAGCCGGAACCAGTGCCGCGAGGGAATATCGCCCTTGGCGATCGCCACGAAGCTCGCCAGCCGCGCCTCGGAGGCGAGCAGGTCGTAACAACTCGGGTCGAGACTGCCCTCCGCGACCCGATAGCCGATCGCGAGGAGCTTGCGCTCCGGGTCGAGGAGAAAGCCGAAGTCCATCGCGCCGGCCATGGCTCGCGCAGTCGTCTCGATCGCAGCCAAGCGCCGTTCCAGGGAGCGTGCGGCGTCGGCGCTCTGGGCGAGGTCGCGGCGGTGACTTTCAATCGACGCCAGGGTCGCCTCCGCCCAGAACAGCATTTCGGCGCCGGCGGCGTCGCCGCGTTCGCTGGCGAGCGTCCGGGCAATGTCGGCCATCGTGGCGGCGTGCGGGGCGACTTCGGCGAGTCGCGCACCGGTGTCCTCGGGCGGCAACGGCGCCCGGCGGAGCGCGGCAGCCAGCGCATCGAGCGCGTCGCCGAGGTGCTGCCGCGTGATCGTCTGCGTCCGCCGGTCGTCGGGCAGCTCCTGCAGGGATTCGCGCGTGAGCTGCAGGGCGTCGTCGATACCGGCGAACGGCCCGGAGCCCGCCGCCGGGCGGCCGATCCATTCCCGGCAGGCGTTCGCGAGCGCAAGCAGATGCCCGGCGAGATTGCCGCTGTCCACCGACGAGACGTACTTGGGGTCCAGAGGACGCATATCCCGGGTGTCGTACCAGTTGTAGAAGTGGCCGCGGAAGCGCTGCAGGCCGCTCATGGCCGCGAGCGTCGCTTCCAGCCGCTCGGCGGTCTCGGTCGTGCCCGCCCAGCCGAAGTCGCGCGCGCCGACCGCGGCGAGGTGGTAGAGGCCGAGATTGGTGGGAGAGGTCCGGTGCGCGGCGACCGGCTTGGGGTCTTCCTGAAAATTGTCCGGCGGGAGCATGTGGTCCGCTGCCGTCACGAAGGTCTCGAAGAAGCGCCAGGTGCGGCGCGCGACCCGCCGCAGTGCGCGGGTGTCCGAATCCGAGACCGACAAGCGGCCCGCCACGAGCGGCGACAGGCTGGTCCATCGAGCGATGGCCGGGGAGGCGATCCAGGCGACCACCAACGGCGCCGCCACCGCCCAGGCGTCGCTCCCGACCCACTCGACGACGATGGCCGCAACGACGCCGACGGCGACACCGCCCTTCATCTGCCGAAAGAACCCGGAGAGATCGAGCCGCGGGCTCACCATCGCCTGACCCGCGGTGACCCAGTCGAGCAGATGGCGGTGGCTCACGAGCAGCCGAAACAGCGTTCTTCCGATCGCGTCGGCCATCGACCAGGCCTGATGCGCAAGGAGCACAACCAGCAACGCGGTCAGGGACAGGGCGAGCCGGACATCCGCGGCGAGCGCGCGCAGGTGGCTGCGTGCCGTGATCCGGGCACGCCGCGGCACGATCGCGGCAAGAACGGGGAGCAGTGTCGACAAGGCGATCGTCGACAGGATGAAACCCGTCCAGAGGACGGCGGCCTGCAGGGGCAGCGCCCATCCCGCCACCAGGGCGACCACGCTCGCCGGCGCCGACAGCGAGCGCCGCAGGTTATCGAGCATCTTCCAGCGGCCGATCGGCGGTAGCGCGCTCGCGCTCCGCGCGCCGGCGGAAGCGTGGCCGCGACCGAGTATCCACGGCAGCAGCTGCCAGTCGCCGCGCGCCCAGCGGTGCTGGCGTGCGGCGGCCACGTCGTAGCGCGACGGAAACTCCTCGACGACCTCGATGTCGGAGGCGAGGCCGGCGCGGGCGAAGGTCCCCTCGAACAGGTCGTGGCTGAGGAGCGCGCTCTCGCGCACGCGGCCGTCGAGCGCGGCCTCGAATGCGTCCACGTCGTAGATGCCCTTGCCCGTATAGGAGCCCTCGCCGAAGAGATCCTGATAGACGTCGGAGACCGCGGACGCGTAGGGGTCGATACCGCTCGCGCTGGAGAAGATGCGCTGGAACAGCGATCCCTCGCGCCCAATCGGCAGCGAAGGCGCAACGCGCGGCTGCAGCACGCCGTAGCCTTCGACGACGCGCCGGGTCTCGGGATCGAAGCGCGGATGGTTGAGCGGGTGCGCCATCTTGCCGACCAGCCGCCGGGCCGTTTCGCGAGGCATCCGCGTATCGGCATCGAGCGTGATGACGTAACGGACGCCGGCAGGCGGGGCGGGCGCCCGTCCAGCGGCGCCCACGAAGCTCGTATCGGCCGCGCCGCGGAGCAGGCGGTTCAACTCGTGGAGCTTGCCGCGTTTGCGTTCCCACCCGATCCAGCGCTGCTGGCTTTCGTTCCAGACTCGCCGGCGATGGAGCAGAAGGAAGCGTTCGCCCGCCGGCGCCGCTCCATAGCGGCGATTCAGGCGGGCAATGCTCGCGGCGGCCGCCTCCAGAAGCTCGTGGTCACCGGGTACGGTCTCGGCCGCGGCGTCCGCCCAGTCCGAGAGCAGCGCGAAATAGAGCTCGCCCTCCGGACTCGCGAGGTGGTGGATCTCCAGGCGCTCGATCTGCTCTTCGAGCGCGGGCCGCGTCGTGAGCAGGATCGGGACGGCGATCATCGTGCGCAGGCTCGAAGGCACGCCGTCGCGCAGCTCCAGGCCCGGCAGGATGGTCGCGCCGAACCCTCGCGTGACGCTGCGGTTCACGAGCGCCATCGCGGCATCGATGGCCGGGATCAGCCCGAGACAGGCGAGGAGGCCGAGCCAGCGGACGTCGATCCCGGTTTCCAGGAGCGCAATCAAGGGCAAGGACAAAAGGATCGCGGCGATCACGGTGACGCTGCCGATATAGCCGCCGATGCCGATCCTCGCGTTGAAACGACGGAGCCAGCTCCGCAAGGGCGCGCGAAATCCGACGCTCGCCTCGAACGCGCGACGGCCCCCGGCGATCAGGTGATAGCCGGGATCGTGCATGCGGGCATACGGATCGCGCTCCCCGCTGCGGACGTCGTCTTCCTGACGCGGCGGATCGCTTGCGGCCAGAAGAGCCGCCCGCGCAATCTCCAGTTCCGTCAGTTTCGAGCCCCGCGCCAGCTCTTCGATCGCGCTGCGGTAGAGGTTGCGCGTCGGGAAATCCATGTCCGCGAAGCCGCTGCCGGAGCGCAGCGTTTCGTCGACGAGACTGACCTTCTCGAACAGCTCCGCCCATTCGACGTCGGAGATCAGGCGCATGCTGGTGATGATGTTGCGCACCGTCACGTTGGTGGCGCCTTGCTTTTGGTGCTCGTCGTACACGATCGCGTCGGCGGTCGTTCCCTGTGCCCGCAGGCGCTCCTCGAGCCACACCAGCGCCCGCGTGACCTTCGGGTCCTGATCCCGCAGCCGTTGGATGAGCTGAACGGCGAAGGCTCCCGGCAAGGGAGCCTGCTCGTAATGCTGAAAGACCGAGCGGATCGGCCCGGCCGGGTGCGCGTCGACGCCCAGGAGCCGGTCGGCCAGGGCGTCGGCTTCCTGGCGCGCGGCGCGGCTCGCTACGATGCGACTGGCCCCGCGTCGAAGATTCTCCACGAGCACGATCCGCAGCGTGATCGCGACCGCCCATAACTCGCCGATCGTCAGCGGCTGAACCCGCTGGTAGGCGCGCAGGAAGCGGCCCAGCATCTCGGGGTCGAAGCGGCTGTCCGTATGAGCGACGAAGGCCCAGGCCACGCCGAAGACCCGCGGATAGCCGGCGAAAGGTCCGGCGGTGAGCTTCGGCAACTGCCGGTAGTAGCCGGGCGGCAGATCGTCGCGAATTTCGCGGATCTGCCCTTCGACGAGGTGGTAGTTGTCGAGCAGCCACTCGGCGGCCGGGGTAATCACACGACCCGCGCCAACCGCGCTCGCGATGGCGCGATACGCTTGGAGCAAGACCGATTCGTTGTCCCTCAGGCGAACGGCGAGGGATCGCCCGGCCGTCGGCCTGGCGGTGACGGGTTGGGCCGCTGCAAGGCTCGCGGCGTGCTGCTCCAGACGCTCGATACTGAAGAGCTCCGCGCGGATCGACTCCTCGTTGTCCCACGGCGGAGCCTGCGATTCGCGCCGCAAGGCGCGAAGAATTGCCGATTTCAAGAGGGCCTTTCTGCCCCGCGCGTGCACGGGATGAGGCGTTCGGGCGGGATGGACTCCTTCGCCGCGACCTGACTGACTGCAATGCGCCCGCTGGAATCGAGCCGGGGAGCAGGGGATTATAGGCTCGCGCAGGTGCCGGGATCGATCATATTCAAGCCTTGCGGGACGGCGTGTAGACCCCGGTTCGTTTGAAAGAGTAGCGAAGCTCACGCGCTCGAGATCAATTCGCGGGTCGAATCGAGGTACTCGCTGACGGCGCTCCGCTTCTTGCGCACGGGGTGCGCGAGCGTGTATTGTTCGCGGGAGATGGCTGACGACCTTCGCAAGGGTACGCCCAAGCCGGACATTCTCGCCGGCCTCGATGACTTTTCGCGCAGGCTCGACGAAGAGCAGAAAGCGCGCGAGCGCGCGGAGGCGGAGCAGCGGCGCCGCAGGGAGGAAGAAGAGGCGCGCCGGAAGGCCGAGGCCGAGCGGACGCGCCAGGCGGAGGCGCAGCGCAAGGCCGAAGCCGAGAATCAGAACCAGGAGCGCCGCTTCTCGGTGCTCGAGATGCTGCGAAAGCAGGCGGTGGCCCGCCCCGCAGATGACACGGCGCGGCGCCGCGTCCTCGCCAAGCCGATTCTCAACAAGAACCTGCTCTCGAGCCTGCATTTCCTGGCCGAGTTCGCAAAAGGGACCAACGCGGTGGTCCCGACCACCGAGGGCTGCTACGGGTTCATCTATCTCGCGAAGGGCCCGCCGATGGTCCTTTCGAATGCGTTCGCCGATTACCGCGCGCGCAAGCTCGACGGCGACGAAGTGTGCGACCATGTCTTCCTGCTCTACCAGGCCCGGTACGCGCAGCCTGCGTCGGTGGACGTGGCGGGACCCGATATCGAGCACTGCCGCCGCTTCCTCGCCCTGTCCCGGGTTCCGTTCGAATTCAGCGCCACCAGGAAGAACGATTTCGGCCAGCCGGTGAGCGGCACGTTCACCCTGACCGGTCCGATTCCGTGCGAGCTCTATCTCCGCGCCGACTACGACGCGCCCGGCGTCGTGATCGAGCTGCTCAACGTCGGCAGACTCGGGGCGGGACGCTGCCTCCTGGCGCCGGAGGCGTTCAACGAGGGCTTCCTGGACGAGATCGGGAAATACGCTCTCGGCTCCGCGAACGAGTTCGCCAAGCTCCTGACCCGCTGAGGCGGAGGACCAGGGTTGGCCGGGCATTCCGTCCGCCGACCCCGCGCACGTAACAGGGAGGGCGTCAAAGTGACCATTGCCCGTTTTGCAGCAGCGATTCTTCCTCTGTCGGCCTTGGTTTTCGCATCGCCGCTTCCGGTCCGCGGCGCCGATGGCCCGCCCCAATGGGCCTATCCCATCACCCACCCGGACTTGAAGCCCGCGCCGGACGATGGCGTGCCGAGACGCGTGCCGAACAGTTCGGCCACCTACACCCTGACCCAGATACGCGATCGCTTCATCGCGCCGGTCTGGCATCCCGAAGATCATCCGCCTTTGCCGCCCGTCGTGGCCCAAGGCCGGAAGCCCGACGTGTTCGCCTGCGGCTTTTGCCATCGCGCGGACGGTCCCGGCGGTCCGGAGAATTCCGCCCTCGCCGGGCTGCCCGCGGCCTACATCGTGCAGCAGATGAACGACTACAGGAGCGGCGCGAGAAGGACCGCGGTGCCCAAGCGCAACATCGACCTGATGATCGGGCTGGCCAAGGCCGCTACGGCTGAAGAGATCACGGCTGCAGCGGCGTATTTCTCGGCACTCAAACCCAGACAGCACACCCGGGTCGTCGAAACCGATACCGTGCCCAAGACCTTCATCATGGCCAACCATTACGCGGCCCTGCCTTCCGGCGAGAAGGAAGCCATCGGCCAACGCATCATCGAGGTGCCGGAAGTCCTGGAGCAATTCGTGAATCGCGACACGCACGCCCGCTTCATCGCGTATGTGCCCGTGGGCAGCGTGGCGCGCGGCGAAGCGCTGATCAAGACCGGCGGCGCGGGCAAGACCCTGGCCTGCGTGACTTGCCACGGGCCGGACCTCCAGGGCGTGGGCCTGATCCCCGGCATCGCCGGCCGCTCGCCCAACTACGTGGTGCGCCAGCTCTACGACATCAAGCACGGCTTCCGCGCGGGTGCGTTTGCGGTGCTGATGAAGGACGTGGTGGTCAAACTGGAAGAGGACGACATGCTCGCGATCGCCGCCTACCTCGCCACGCAGGCGCCCTAGCTCGAGGCGCCTCCGCCATAGACCCGTGCCGTATAATTCTCCCCCCGCGGCCGCAGGGAAGGCCGCAACAAGGAGAGACCCTCATGTCACCGACAATCCGCTTCGGTTCGCTTGTGCTCGCCGGCCTTTGCACACTAACGCTCGCGTCGCCTGCGAGCGCACAACTGCTTCAGCGCAAGGACCTGTCCGCGTCCATGGCCTTGACCATCGCGCAGACCGCGCTCGCGACCTGCAAGGCCAACGGCTATGCGGTGTCGGTGACCGTGGTCGGCCGCAACGGCGAAGTCCTCGTCCAGGTACGCGGCGACAACACCGGGCCGCACACCATGGAGAACAGCATGCGCAAGGCCTACACCGCGCGCACCTTCCGCATCCCCTCGGGCGACATGGTCACGCGCGTGAAGAACGACCCCACCCTCGGGCTGATTCATCTCACCAACGTCATCGCCAATCAGGGCGCACTGCCGATCAAGGTCGGCGAGGAGACCATCGGTGCGGCCGGCGCGTCGGGGGCACCAGGCGGCGAGAAGGACGAGGCCTGCGTCAAGGCCGGGATCGACAAGGTGGCCGAGCAGCTCAAGTGAACGCGGCCGTCTGCTAGGAGAGTGCTGGAAGGGCGGTCGGGACCATTTCCTCCGGCCGCCCTTACGCACGAGAAGCTAGCTTACGATCGGTGCGAGGGCCTTGCCGATGCGCTGCATCTGCGCCTCGGTGATCATGCCGCCCAGGAGTTTCTGGAAGCGCTCGTTCTGCACGCCCGACACGATGTACTGCCACCGATAGGCGCGCAGCATCAGGTCGCGAAGCTTCGTGACCTGCGCCTTGTCGAAAGTCCTGCCGCACACGCGCAGGAAGTAGTCGACGTCCGCGGCCGATTGCATTTGCAGGATCCCGTCGACTGCGCCGACGAGCTCGATCAGGTCCGTGACCGCCCGGTCGCGCTGACCGGCGTCGAGCTTCGCGTCTTCGCGCTGCCACTCGAGCTCGTCCAGGATGGCGTGCTGCGACTCTTCCTTCCAATGGAACAGGAACACGTCCTTCCACAGCTCCGACAGTTCGGCATCGGCCTCGATGCTCTGGCGATAGTGCACCTGGGTGAAGAGCTCGATATGACAGGTGAGCGCGAGCACCGCCCAGGTAGACTTGCTCAACACCGCCTGGGCTACCTCGTTCGGCTGCGGCAGGAAGGAATAGCCGGCAGGCATGCCTTCCGCGATCATCGCCTCCACGCGGCGGAACAGCTCCTGGTGCTTCAGCTCCTCGTCGGTAAAGCGCACCAACGCCTCGAGCGCGACCTGGTCGCCGAGCCAGTGCTCGCGGCTGATCTCCAGCATCTTGACGCCGATGTAGCGCTCGACCAGACCGAAGATATTGGCGTAGCTGCGGCCCTGGATCTGGCTCACCAGGCGCTTCTCTTCGTCGCCGAGGAAATCCAGCTCGCCAATCTTGGAAAGCCCGTCGGGCAGGAATTTCTTCGAGTGATCGAACTTCCGGCCGCGGATCACGTCGCGGTCGATTTCCCATCGGATGCGCTTGGAAACCTCGACGACTTTTGCGTAGCGCTCGCTTGCTTGAATCTGCTGCATGGATGCCATGATTGCCTCCTGGTTGGACTACATGCCGGGACCCGGCGATGGAGTGGCACTATCCGCGCCGGACGTCAGCGCCGCGTGAATTGCGGGCCGACGGGCGTAAAAAAAGCGTCAAAAAGCGGGAATGCAGCCTGCGGGGGGCGGCTGGAGTAAGCTCTCGGTCCCAAGAGCGCTTCTGCAAACATCCTGGTATGACCCGGCTCGCGATCGCAGTCCTCGGCGGTCTGGACATCCATCCGGGCGACGGCGGCGCGGCTCTCGACCTGCCGACGCGCAAGAGCAGGGCATTCCTCGCCTACCTCGCCTTGTCGCCCGGGATGCGCCGCTCGCGCGAGCACCTTGCGGGCACGCTGTGGGAGCGAAGCGCGGAGGAGCAGGCGCGTGCCAGCCTGCGCCAGACCCTTTCCAGCCTGCGCAGGGCCCTGCCGGGAACTGACTCGTTGCTCAACGCCGACTCCGAATCTGTCTGGCTCGACGCGCAAGGCGTGGAGGTCGACGCCTTGCTCTTCGAGCGGCACGCGGCTCAAGGGTCGCCCGAAGCCCTCGAACGTGCGGCCGCCCTCTATCACGGCGAGCTGCTGAGCGGCTTCAGCCTGCGCGAAGAGCGCTTCGAGCAGTGGATGACGGCCGAGCGGCGGCGGCTCCACGAGCGCGCGGTGCAGGTCTTCTCGGATCTGGTCAGCCACTACACCGCGGCCGAGCGGCCCGATCGTGGAATAGCCCTTGCCACCGCGATGCTGGCGCTCGACCCGTCGCTCGAATGGGCGCATCGCGCACTGATGCGCCTCTATCTGCGGACAGGCCGGAGGGAAGCCGCGTTTCGGCAATATCAGGAGTGCACCCGCATCCTGAGCGAGGAGCTCGGTGTCGGGCCGGCGGAAGAAACTCGCCGGCTTGCCGCGGAAATCGGCCGCGATACCTCCGCTCGGGAATCGATGATCGCACGCCCGCTGCCGGAGCAGCCCGCCCCCTTGCCGCCGTACGCGGACCCGGCTACGGAGCCCGCTCCATTGCCGCCCGCAGAGCGCAAGCAGATCACGGTGCTGTGTTCGCGCATTCGCGATTCGATCGACAGTCCGGATCCCGAGGCCGCGCTCGGGCGCGATACGGTCCTCGATGCCATGGTGAATGCGGCGCGGCGCTTCGGCGGCACAATCAGCCACGTCCGGGACGACGGCGTGACCGCGCTCTTCGGCGCGCCCGTCGCGCACGAGGACCACGCGGCTCGCGCCTGCTACGCCGCGCTCGCGATGATGGAGACGCTGCCGCCGGCGCTCGACGTTCGGATCGGCATCCACTCCGCCGAGGCGGTGGTGCGCACCCTGGGCAACGAGCGCTCACGGCACTACGACGCCGTGGGTCCGGTCTCGCGGATCGCGGCGCGCATCGATGCCGTGCTCGCTCCCGGGGAAATCGGCCTCACTGCGGACACCGCCCGCCGCGCGGAAGGATTCGTCGAGCTCGATCCTCTCGGGGAGAGGCGGCTCGAAGGCGCGCCGCAGCCGGTGCCGCTGTTCGCGCTGCGTGCGAAGGCGGCGCTCTCCCTGCGCTGGGAGGCACGCAGGACGCGCGAGCTCACGCGGTTCGTCGGACGCGAGGGCGAGATCGCGCGTCTGGGCGAGCTGCTCGGGCGCGCCGCGCGTGGCTCGGGGCAGGTGGTGACGATCGCGGGCGAGCCGGGCATGGGAAAGTCGCGCCTCGTGCACGAGTTCACCAATTCCTCGTTTGCGGCCGGCTGCACCCTGCTCAAGACCGGTGCGGCTTCGCACGATGTCGGCGCCACTTATCTCCCGATTGCGAACCTGGTGCGCGCCTGGCTGAAAATCGGGAAGCACGATACGCAAGAAGATGCGGCCGGGAAGCTGCGGGCGAGCGTGGGCGCTCTCGGTGCCGCGCTCGCACCGGTGCTCGCTCCCTTGTCCGCGCTCCTGGATCTCCGGTTTGAAGACCCCCACTGGGCGGCGCTCGACCCGCGACAGCGGCGACAGCACACGCTGGAGGCGGTGAAAGCGATCGTGATGCGCGAGAGCGAAGCGCGACCCCTGATCCTGGTGGTGGAGGATCTGCACTGGGTCGACGCGGGCACGCAGGACGTGCTGGATCATCTGGTCGACGGTCTCGCGTCCTCCCGCGTCCTCGTCCTCTTCACCCACCGCCCCGAATACCGGCACGGCTGGCTCGCGCGCAGCTATTTCACCCAGCTGCGCGCCGATCCGCTCGCCGCGGAGAACGCCGACCGGCTCCTGCGCTCGGTGCTGGGCGACGATAGCAGTCTCGCCGACCTTCGCAAGCAATTGATCGCGCGCACCGGAGGGACGCCGCTCTTTCTGGAAGAATCGGTCCGGGCGCTGGTGGATGACGGCACGCTCAGCGGCAATGCGGGCGCCTATCGAGTGGCGAGGCCGATCGCGATATCGCAGATTCCTGCGACGGTGCAGGCGGTGATCGCCGCTCGGATCGACCGGCTGTCGGCGGAGCAGAAGAACGTCTTGCAGACCGCCTCGATGATTGGGGAGGAGGTCCCGGCGGAGTTGCTGCAGCCGATCGCCGGACTTCCCCGGGAGAGACTAGACGCGCTGCTCGCCGAGCTGCAGGCCGCCGAGTTCCTGTACCAGACCCGACTGCTGCCGCGGCCCCAGTACACCTTCAAGCACGCGCTCACGCGCCAGGTGGCGTACGAGAGCGTGCTGAAGGAGCGGCGGCGTGCGGTCCACCTGCAGATCGTCGAAATCTGCGAGGCGCTCTATGCCGATCGCATCGACGAGCACGTCGAGCGGCTCGCGCACCACGCGCTCGCGGGCGAACAGTGGTCCAAGGCCGTGGATTACCTCCACCGGTCTGCGGTGAGAGCGATGCAACGCTCCGCGCACCAAGACGCGATCCGGTATCTGGAGAAGGGGCTGGAAGCCATCGAAAAGCTCGCCGATTCGCCCGAGCGCATGCGCAAGGAACTCGACTACCGGAAGGCCCTGGGCGTGTCGATGATGGCCGCGAAAGGCTGGGCCGCGAAAGAGGTCCTCGATGCCTACACCCGCGCCCGGGAATTGTGCGAGAAGCTGGACGACGAGCGCGAGCTGTTCATCGTCCTGCGCGGAGAGGGGCAATACCGCATGATCCGCGGAGAGTCGCGGATCGCGAGCGAGCTGGGCGAGCGATGTGTCGCCCTTGCGGCAAGGTCCAGCGACACCGGCGTCAACCTAGAGACGCACCATATGTTCTGGACCAACAGCTTCTTCATGGGCGAATACGCGCAAGCGGATTTCCACTCCGCCAAGGGGATTTCCCTCTATCAGAGGACCCGGGATCACGGGCTGACCTATATCTATTCGGGGCACGACCCGGGCGTCTGCTGCCGCGGTTTCTCCGCGCTGATCCATTGCCTCGACGGGCGCCCGGACCGGTCTCTCGCACTCTGCGGGGAGGCGCTCGAGCTGGCGCGGCAGGTCGAGCATCCGCTGACGACGGCGGTCGCCCAATGGGCATACTGCCTCGTGCACATCCTGCGCCGCGAACCGGAACCCGCGAGACGCTGGGCGGAGCGCGAGATCGCCGTCGGCGAGGAGTATTTGCTGCCTTTGATCCGGGCCCAGGGGACCTTCCAGCTCGGGTGGGCGCTCGCCGCGCTCGGAGATCTCGACGAAGGCATCGAGCGGATGAAGGGCGGCCTCGCCGCAGCCGCTGCGACGGGCGCTCAAATGGAATCGCTTTATTTCACCGCGCTTCTCGGCGAGGCGCTGGGCAAGGCGGGCAGGCCCGACGCGGGGCTCGCGGAAATCGAAAGGGCGCTGTCCGCGGCCAAGCCGCACGGGGGGCGCTTCCAACTCTCGGAGATGCTGCGCCTCAAGGGCGAGCTGCTGCTGATGCGCTCGAAGACCCGGCTTCGCGAGGCCGAAGCCTGCTTTCGCGAATCGATCGAAGTCGCCGACCGTCAGGGCGCGAAGCTGCCGAAACTGCGCTCGGCGATGAGCCTGGCGCGGCTGCTCGCCGGCAGGGGCGATGCTAAGGGAGCGCTGTCCCTGTTGCGGCCTGCCTACGATGCAATAACCGGAGGCCGCGAGCTCGCCGATATGACGACCGCGGCTGCTCTGCTCGCGGACTTGCGCAACGAGTAGCTTCCGGGTCCTCGCGCGCTATCTCAGGCGCGTCCAGTCGGCCCCCCCGAGCTGAAAAAATCCCAGGTGCGATCCTGCGCGGTTCTCCGATCGATACCGTTGGCGGCGTTTCGGAACGCGGCTGCGACGCGTGCCCTCAGGCGCCTTTCGGCTTGCGCCGATCCGCGCCCGTTGAACATCATGCTCTTGTAAACCATGGTGACGTCTCCTTGAACAATGCGAGCCTGCAGTATCCAGGCGAGGCGTCACCAGTCCGTGAATTGCAAGGGGCGTCGCGTGAAAAAGGCGCAAAAAAAACGCGGGGCGGGTAATTCCTAAAGGGCAGGCGAGCGGAATTGGCCTTATTCGGGCTGGATTCCAGCTGCGCGCACCATTTCCGCGTACTTCTTGATCTCGGCCTGTACGAACAGCTTGAATTCTGCGGGCGTGCTGCCGACGGGCTCCATACCGAGAGCCCCGATGCGCTCCCGCACCTTGGGGTTGGCCAGGGCGAGGCGCACGTCGCCTTGCAACTTCGCGACGATTTCCTCCGGACAATCCGCGGGCAGGTACAGTCCCTGCCATCCGCTGTCGACCTCGAAATCGGCAACGCCGGCTTCCGTCATCGTCGGTACGTCGGGCAGATAGGACGCGCGGGCGCGGCCGGTGTAGGCGAGCGCACGCAGCCTGCCGGCCTTGACGTACGGGAGCGAGAGGGCGGAGCTCGCGAAGGCGACTTGGACGTCTCCGGCCAGCAGCGCGCTGATCGCCTGGCCACCCCCTTTGTAGGGAACGTGCAGCATCCTGATTCCGGCGCGCGCGTTGAACAACTCGCCGGTCAGGTGGTTGGTGTTGCCGATGCCGGGCGAACCGAACGACAGCCGGCTGTCGGGTTGGCGGGCGAGGGCGATCAGCTCCTTCACCGACTGCGCGGGAAGCGAAGGGCTCACCACGAGCAGAAGACCTCCCGCGGCCGTGACCTGCGTCACCGGCGCGAAATCCTTGAGCGTGTCGTAGGGAAGCTTCCGGTACATGCTGGGATTGACGATGAACGAGGACGAGGTCAGGAGCATCGTGTAGCCGTCGGCTCTGGAC
>JBGQKK010000008.1:0-28108 GCA_041499545.1 Gammaproteobacteria bacterium
GTGGGCCTGCTCAATATCGGCGAGGAAGACATCAAGGGGAATGAGGTCGTAAGGAGAGCCTCCGAGCTGCTGCGTGAAAGCGGCTTGAATTTCATCGGCAATATCGAGGGGGACGGAATCTACAAGGGTGATGCCGACGTGATCGTGTGCGACGGCTTCGTCGGCAACGTCATGCTCAAGGCTTCGGAGGGAATAGTGCAGATGGTGCGCAGCTTCATTCGCGAGGAGTTCATGCGCAGTCCGCTCACCAAGCTCGCGAGCGTGGTGGTGATGCCGGTGCTGTTCGCGTTCCGCAAGCGTCTCGATCCGCGCCGTTTCAACGGCGCGACCCTGCTCGGACTGAGAGGAATCGTGGTGAAGAGCCACGGCTCGACCGACTCGTTCGGATTCGAGCGCGCCATCGAGCGCGCCGCGGAGGAGGTCAGGAACGAAGTGCTGCACCGCCTGATGTTGCGCTTCGGATCGGCTGAGACGGCCGAGGCAGGGGGCTCGTGATCTGGTCGCGCATCGTCGGCACCGGAAGCTATCTTCCGTCCAAGGTCGTCACCAACGACGATCTGGCCGCGCGCATGGATACTTCGGACGAATGGATCCGTACCCGCACCGGCATCCGCCAGCGGCACATCGCGGAGCCGTCGCAAACCGCTAGCGACCTCGGCGCCGAGGCGAGCCGGGCAGCGCTCGCGGCGGCTCAAGCATCCGCCCAAGAGGTCGATCTCATCATCGTCGCCACGGCGACCCCCGACTATATCTTTCCGAGCACGGCCTGCCTCATGCAGGCCAAGCTCGGAGTGAAGGGCTGCGCAGCGTTCGACATTCAGGCCGTCTGCAGCGGTTTCGTCTACGGGCTCGTCATCGCGGACAAGCTGATCCGCTCGGGGCAGCACCGCTGCGCCTTGGTCGTGGGGAGCGAAGTGTATTCGCGCATTCTCGATTGGAACGATCGCGGCACCGCCGTGCTGTTCGGCGACGGTGCCGGCGCGGTCGTTCTCAAGGCGGACGCCAGGCCCGGCGTCCTGGGCAGCGTGCTGCACGCGGATGGTTCCTACGCGAACATCCTCTCTGTGCCGGGAAACGTCTGCGGCGGCAAGATCGTGGGCTCGCCTTTCCTTCAGATGGACGGACAGGCGGTCTTCAAGTTCGCCGTGAAAGTCCTCGACGAGGCGGCGCGCGAGACGCTTTCCCAATGCGGGCTGACCGTCGCGGACGTCGATTGGCTCATTCCGCACCAGGCCAACCTCCGCATTCTCGAAGCGACGGCGAAGAAGCTCGGTCTGGACCGCTCCAAGCTTGTGGTCACCGTGGATCGACACGCCAATACCTCGGCCGCCTCGGTGCCGCTTGCGCTCGATCTGGCGATCCGCGACGGCCGCATCAAGCCCGGGCAAAAGGTGATGCTCGAGGCCGTGGGCGGCGGGTTCACCTGGGGCGCGGCGCTGGTGGAGATGTGATGAAGTTCGCAATGGTCTTTCCGGGGCAGGGATCGCAATCGGTGGGCATGCTCGCCGGTTACGGCGACGCGGCGGTGATCCGGGAAACGCTCGCGGAAGCCTCCGAGATTCTGAAGCAGGATGTTGGACGGCTCATGGCCGGGGGCCCCGCGGAGGAGTTGAACCGGACCGTCAATACCCAGCCGGTCATGGTGACCGCGGGGATCTGCGCTTGGCGGCTGTGGTGCGATGTCGGCGGCGCGGAGCCATCGCTCATGGCAGGCCACAGCCTCGGTGAATACACCGCGCTGGTCGCGGCGGGTGCGATCTCGTTCTCCGACTGCTTGCCCTTGGTGCGTTTGCGTGCGCAGGCGATGCAGGAAGCGGTGCCGCAGGGAAAAGGCGCGATGGCTGCAATTCTCGGAATCGAGGACGAAGTCGTCCGCGCCGTATGCGCCGAAGCCGCGGGTGGTGAAATCTGCGAGGCGGTGAATTTCAACGCGCCTTCGCAGGTCGTCATCGCCGGACACTCCGATGCGGTGAAGCGCGCGATGGAGGCCGCGAAGGCGCGCGGCGCCAAACGCGCCCTGCCGCTTCCGGTCAGCGCTCCGTTCCACTCCTCGCTGATGGCGCCAGCGGCAGCGCGACTGCGCGAGGCTCTGTCCTTGATTCCCGTGAGCGCACCGCGAATTCCGGTCGTTCACAACGTCGACGCGAAAATCCACGGCGATCCCCGGGAAATACGCGACGCGCTCGTGAGCCAGGCGGACCATCCGGTGCGCTGGGTCGAGTGCGTGAAGGAGATGGCGGCGCGGGGCGTGACGCACGTTTTCGAATGCGGCCCGGGGAAGGTGCTCGCCCCGCTTACCAAGCGCATTGCCGATGGGCTTCAAGGTTTTGCTCTTACCGATCGCGCGTCTCTGGAGTCGGGCGCGCAGCTGTCCTCGGGGGTGTGATGGATCTACAAGGTCAGGTCGCTCTGGTGACCGGCGCATCGCGCGGCATAGGCAAAGCGGTCGCCCTGATGTTGAGCGGCCACGGGGCGACCATCGTGGGCTCGGCGACCACGGAAGCGGGGGCACGGTCGATCTCGGAGTATCTTCTCGCGGAGCGTTTGCAGGGCAGGGGAGTCCAGCTCGACGTCACGCTCGAGTCGAACATCGAATCCGTCTTGGACGATATCGAGAAAGCCCACGGCCCCGTGTCGATCCTCGTCAACAACGCCGGAATCACACAGGACAGCCTCGCCATGCGCATGAAGGAATCCGAATGGGACACGGTGATCGATACCAACCTCAAGTCGGTGTTTCGCCTGAGCAAGGCGGTGCTGCGCGGCATGCTGAAAGCGCGCGCGGGGCGCATCATCAACATCACCTCTGTGGTGGGATCGAGCGGAAATCCGGGCCAGATCAACTACGCGGCAGCGAAAGCCGGCGTCGCCGGGATGACGCGATCGCTCGCCCAGGAGATGGGGAGCCGCGGGATCACGGTCAATTGCGTAGCGCCGGGATTTATCGACACCGACATGACCCGGGCTCTCACCGAGGCGCAGCGAGCGGAGCTGCTAGGGAAAATTCCGCTGGGGCGCTTCGGAAATCCCGAGGAAGTCGCCGCTGTCGTGACGTTTCTCGCCTCACCCCACGCCGGCTACATTACCGGCGCAACGCTTCACGTCAACGGCGGCATGTACATGAGTTGAAAGAGGGTAATGCGATTCTGCTACAATGCGCACCTCCGAATTTCGATTACAGCACACAAGGGGGAAGGAGCCCGCAATGGAAAACGTTGAACAGCGCGTCAAGAAGATCGTCGCGGAACAGCTCGGCGTAAACGAAGCGGAGATCAAGAACGAATCCTCGTTTGTCGATGATCTCGGCGCCGATTCGCTAGACACGGTCGAGCTGGTGATGGCCCTCGAAGAGGAATTCGAGACCGAGATTCCCGATGAGGAGGCGGAAAAGATCACCACCGTCCAGCAGGCCATCGCCTACGTCACGGCCCACGCCAAGAAAGCCTGATTTTTCCCCACGACCGGAGTCCATTTGAGCCGCCGTCGTGTCGTCGTCACCGGATTAGGAATCGTCTGCCCGATCGGCAACAACGTTGCCGAAGCCTGGTCGAACGCGCTCGCCGGCAAGTCCGGAATAGGGCGAATTACGCGATTCGACGCGAGCTCCCTTTCCAGCCAGATCGCCGGGGAAGTGAAGGACTTCGACGTCGCCGCCTACCTTTCGCCCAAAGAGGCGCGCCGAATGGACCGCTTCATCCATTTCGGGATCGCGGCGGGCGTGCAGGCGCTGAAGGATTCGGGGCTCGGAGTCACCGAAGCCAACGCCGAGCGCATCGGGGTGAACATCGGTTCTGGGATCGGTGGCCTGCCGATGATCGAGGAAACCCACAACGACGTGCTCAAGGGTGGGCCGCGCAAGATCTCGCCTTTCTTCATTCCCAGCACGATCATCAACATGATCTCGGGAAATCTCTCGATCATGCACGGGCTGAAGGGTCCCAACCTCGCCATGGTCACGGCGTGCACGACCTCGGCACACTGCATCGGCGAGTCGGGGCGGCTGATCGAATACGGGGACTGCGACGTGATGATCGCGGGAGGCGCGGAGGCGGCAATCACGCTCCTCACGGTGGGGGGCTTCGGATCGGCGCGTGCGCTCTCCACGCGCAACGATGATCCCGCAACCGCCAGCCGTCCTTGGGACAAGGACCGCGACGGCTTCGTGCTGGCGGAAGGCGCCGGAGTCATAGTGCTCGAGGAATTCGAGCATGCGAAGCGGCGTGGTGCGAGGATCTACGCCGAGTTGGTGGGCTACGGAATGGGCGGGGACGCCTACCACATGACCGCGCCGCAGGAGAGCGGCGAGGGCGCGGCGCGGTGCATGGAAAACGCGCTGCGCAACGCGGGGCTCAACCGCGAGGACATCGACTACATCAATGCACACGGGACCTCGACGCCGCTCGGGGATCTCGCCGAGACGGTGGCGGTCAAGCGCTGCTTCGGAGATCACGCCAAGAAGATCGCGGTCAGCTCGACCAAGTCCATGACCGGCCATCTGCTCGGCGCGGCCGGGGGCATCGAGGCGCTGTTCTCGGTGCTCGCGCTCCGCGATCAGGTTGCCCCGCCGACCGCGAACCTGTTCAATCAGGACCCGGCCTGCGATCTCGACTACGTGCCCAATTCCGCCCGGTCCATGCGGCTGCGGGCGGTCCTGTCGAACTCCTTCGGGTTCGGCGGCACGAACGGAACCCTGATCTTCCGGCGTGTCTGATTCCCACGGGCTCCTGCCGGGGAGCCGGTGTGCCCTCAGCGCGCATTAGGCCGGAGGACCGTGGCTGATGCCAGCCGCGCCCCCTCTGCGCTTGGATCTCAAGCCCTCGCGTCTGCTCGCGGGCGGTCTCGTTCTGGTGCACGGCCTTGCGCTCGCCGCCGCCTGGGTCAGCCTGAGCGGGTGGGCGCGATATCTGCTCTGGCTGGCAATTCTCGTCTCCCTGAGTAACGCGCTGGTCCAGATGCTACGGCGGCAGGCGCTATTGCTGGAACTGCACGAGGATGGGCGCGCATCCTGGAGAAGCCCTGGGGGGACTTGGCACGAGGTCAGGATGGGGAAGGTGCATTTCGTCTCGGGCGTGCTCGTCGTGCTGGATCTGCAATCCGTCGGGCCGGGTCGCGGAAAACGGGTGGTTCTCATGCCCGATTCGATGTCTCCCGAGGAGTTCCGCCGCCTCCGAGTCTGGCTCCGGTGGCGGCGTGGTCCGGCCGGGCCGAAGCGCGAATAACCTTACCAAAGACTGAACTATTCCCCGGAAGCCCGGTCTTTAGCTGCACGGGCGTCGGGCATACAGAGTCGCTGGGGTATACTGCCGCCGCCCGTGGACAACTTCAAACAGAAGCGCAGTACCGCTTCGTCAGGGACGGCGGCGGATGGATGAGAGGGATCTCGACCGACAACTGGTCGAGCGGGCCCAGCGAGGCGACAAGCATGCTTTCGAGCTGCTGGTGTCGAAGTACCAACGCAAACTGGCACGGCTGCTTGCTCGGTTCATCCGGGATCCGGCCGAAGTCGAGGATGTTGCACAAGAGGCATTCATCAAGGCGTATCGAGCGCTGCCCTCGTTCCGGGGCGACAGCGCCTTCTATACGTGGCTCTACCGCATCGGTATTAATACCGCCAAGAACTACCTGGTCGCGTTGCGCCGGCGCGCCCCGACCACGACCGAATTCGATTCCGAGGACGCCGAAAGCTTCGAGGACGGCGACCAGCTTCGCGACATCAACACGCCCGAGAGCATGATGATGTCCGCCGAGATTGCGCGCACGGTCAACGACACCCTGGAGCACCTTCCCGAGGAGCTGCGCAATGCGATCACGCTGCGCGAGCTCGAAGGGCTGAGCTACGAGGACATCGCAGCGATCATGAACTGCCCGATCGGGACTGTCCGATCGAGGATATTTCGCGCGCGCGAGGCGATCGCGGAGCGGCTCAGGCCGCTTCTCGACACGCGCAAGGACAAGAGGTGGTGACCATGAAAGAGAAGCTCTCGGCGATCATTGATGGCGAGCTCGAAGGTGATATCAGCACGCATCTCAATCAGCTTCGATCCGACGTCGAACTTCGCGATGCCTGGGACACCTATCACCTGATCGGCGATGCGCTGAGGGGGCACAACTGTCCGGAGATCGCGCCGCGAGTCATCTCCCGGCTGCGCGAGGAGCCCACGGTGCTCGCTCCTCCGCGTACGAGGAGCACGGCAAGGCGCATCGGGTGGTACGGGATGTACGCCGCGGCGAGTGCGGCCGCGGTAGCGGTGGTGGTCTGGACCGCCTTCCCGGGGTGGCGCGCCGATCCGCAGCTCGCCGGCAACGCGGTGGCGACCGGAGGGGACATCCCGGCCGAGAACCTCGTGGTGAACGTGGCTCCTGCGGAGGTCGAGAACTACCTGCTCGCCCACCAGCCCTACCGCGTGATCGCCCCCTACGTGCGCAGCGTCTCTGACGAGCGCAGGGCGGCGTCCCAATGACGGTGGGTTTCGCGTGGCGGATGTGGCCTCCGGTCAGGGTATTGCCGTTCCTGCTTCCGGTGTCGGCGGCGATAGCCCAGACCGATACTTCGGCCCTGCAATGGCTCCAGCGCATCTACTCCGCATCGGAGAAACTCAGCTACGCGGGCACGTTCGTGTACCAGCAAGGCCAGCAGGTCGAAACCTCACGCATCGTTCACGTCGCGGATTCCGCAGGCCCGCGCGAGCGGCTGGAAACGCTCGATGGAGTGCCGAGGGAGATCGTGCGCCGCGGCGACGAGGTCGTTTGCTACCTGCCGGCGAGCATGACCGTGAAGATCGACAAGCAACCCGGACGGCGGCCGTTTCCATCGATTCTTTCCGAGCAGCTCAAGGACGTCTCGGAGAACTATGCCGTCAAGAAAGGCGAGATCGAGCGCGTCGGGGGGTACAGCTGCCAGGTTCTCACCTTGGAACCCAAGGATCGGATGCGCTACGGCCACCGGCTGTGGGCCGATGTCGGCACCGGCATGCTGCTCCGGGCGAAGACGTTCAATGAGAAAAACGAACTCCTGGAGCAGTTCGCATTCACCGAGATCAAGATCGGCGGGGTCATCGACCGCGAGCGTCTCAAGCCGCGCTACTTCCGCCAGAGCAAGGCCTGGCGAATCGAGGACTCGCGTGCGATCCGCGCTAATCTGGCCGAATCGGGATGGACGATACGCTCCAAGCCTCCGGGATTTCGCACGATCGCCGAACTGACGCGCACGGTCGGGGAAACGGGAGGCGTCGGCCACATCGTGCTATCCGACGGGCTGGCGGCAATTTCGGTGTTCATCGAGCCCGCCACCGGCAAGCGGCCGGTGCCGCAAGCCGGCCTGACGAGGCAGGGAGTGATTAATGTCTATACGCGCCCGGTAGGCAACTACTGGGTCACGGTAGTCGGCGAAGCGCCCGCGGAGAGCGTAAAATACGTCGCCAACGCGGTGGAATACCACAAATAAGGCTCGGACCCTGGGTTGAGCCCAGCGCGGGCTCCCGCCGCCGTAGTTGCCGGCTTCCGCCGGCGAAACAAACCGAGGATTGCACGATGGCGAGAGTACTGCTTGTTTGGCTGCTTCTGTGGTTGCCCCCGGCACTGCATGCCCAGGGGCGCGAGCTGCCCGACTTCACCGACCTCGCCGAAAAGCAGGGTCCGACCGTGGTCAATATCAGCACCACGCAGACGCGCGAGCGGCGCGCCTCGCCCCAAGTCCCAAACCTGGAGGAGGACGATCCTCTCTATGATTTCTTCCGCCGCTTCGTCCCGCGGCCGCCGGGTCCCGGAGGCCAGGGCCCGCGCGACTACGAAAGCCGCTCCCTCGGTTCGGGCTTCATCATCAGCGCCGACGGCTACGTCCTCACCAATGCGCACGTCGTCGACGCCGCCGATGAGATCACCGTCAGCCTGACGGACAAGCGAGAATTCAAGGCCCGTGTGATCGGCGCGGACAAGCGCACCGATCTCGCGCTCATCAAGATCGACGCAAGCGGTTTGCCGGCGGTGCGCATGGGCGACCCGAACCGGCTGAAGGTCGGCGAATGGGTGGTCGCGATCGGCTCACCTTTCGGTTTCGCGAGCACCGTGACGGCGGGCATCGTGAGCGCCAAGGGGCGCAGCCTTCCGCAGGAGAACTTCGTTCCCTTCATTCAGACCGATGTCGCAATCAACCCGGGTAACTCCGGCGGGCCGCTGTTCAACATGCGCGGCGAGGTGGTCGGAATCAACTCGCAGATCTACAGCCGCACCGGCGGCTTCATGGGGCTGTCGTTCGCCATCCCCATCGATGTCGCAATGGAAGTGCAGGGCCAGCTGCGGCAGTTCGGGCACGTCAGCCGCGGCCGCATCGGTGTCGTGATTCAGGAAGTCTCGAAAGAGCTCGCCGAGTCGTTCGGTCTCCAGCGGCCGGCCGGTGCGCTGGTCAACGCCGTAGAGAAAGGCGGACCCGCGGAGAAGGCCGGCGTGGAGGCGGGCGATATCATCATGAAGTTCGACGGCAAGGCGGTGTCGAGCTCGAGCGAGCTGCCGCGGATCGTCGGCGGCACCAAGCCCGGAAGCAAGGCGAGCATCGAGCTGTGGCGCAAGGGGGCCACTCGGGAGATCACGGTCACCGTCGGCGAACTGCCCGAGGATCGGGTTGCAGGCCGCAGCGAGCGCAAGGGAAAGCCGCCCGAGGTGGCCGCCAACCGGCTCGGATTCGTCGTCGTCGATCTGACTGCGGAGCAAAAGCGCGACCTGAAGATCGGTGGCGGGGTGATGGTCGAGGAAGTTCGAAACAACCGGCGCGCCGACGTGCGCACCGGCGACGTGATTACCGCAGTCACCAGCAAGGGACAAACTTCGGAGGTGAAAACCGCCGAGCAATTCAATAAGGTGCTTGCGCAGCTCGATCCCGGCACGACGCTGACGCTTCATGTGCGACGGGGAGAGAGCAATATGTTCGTCACCGTGAGGGGCGAAGCGGCGCCCGGGTAGAGCATATCTCGTCTCGGTGCGCTAGAATTCAAGGTCTTGCGACGGGCAGCAAGGGTGCCGAACGGCACCCTTTTTTGTAGGCCGGAATGCAGCACATCCGCAACTTTTCGATCATCGCGCACATCGACCACGGCAAGTCGACGCTTGCGGACCGCTTCATCCAGCGCTGCGGCGGACTGGCCGAGCGCGAGATGTCGGAACAGGTCCTCGACACCATGGACCTGGAGCGCGAGCGCGGCATCACCATCAAGGCGCAGACCGCCGCGCTGCAATACGCGGCGCGGGACGGCCGCACCTACAACCTCAATCTCATCGACACGCCCGGCCACGTCGACTTTTCCTACGAGGTGTCGCGATCATTGGCTGCGTGCGAAGGTGCCCTGCTCGTGGTGGACGCGAGCCAGGGGGTCCAAGCGCAGACGGTTGCGAACTGCTACACGGCGATCGAACAGGGCGTCGAGGTCGTCCCCGTCCTCAACAAGCTCGATCTGCCTTCGGCCAACCCCGAGCGCGCCATTCAGGAGATCGAGGACGTCATCGGCATCGAGGCCAAGGATGCGGTGCGCGCGAGCGCCAAGACGGGCGAGGGCGTGGACGACATCCTCGAGGCCGTCATTCACCGCATCCCGCCGCCGAAGGGCGACCCGGATGCGCCGCTCAAGGCCCTGATCATCGATTCCTGGTTCGACAACTACGTCGGCGTGATCATGCTGGTGCGCTTGGTGGACGGAATCATCCAGCCGAAGGACAAGCTGCTGCTGATGTCGACGCAAGCGATTCACCTGTGCGAGCAGGTCGGCGTGTTCACGCCCAAGTCGCAAGGCCGCGAGCGCCTTTCGGCCGGAGAGGTAGGCTTCGTCACGGCGGGGGTGAGGGAGCTGCAGCACGCGCGCGTCGGGGACACGATCACCTCCGCGGCTCGTCCTGCGAGCGCGCCGCTGCCGGGCTTCAAGGAGATCAAGCCGCAGGTGTTTGCCGGCCTCTACCCGGTTGAGGCGAACGAGTACGAAGCGCTGCGCGACGCGCTGGAGAAACTGAAGCTCAACGACGCTTCGCTGCACTACGAGCCTGAGACTTCGCAGGCGCTCGGCTTCGGATTCCGCTGCGGATTCCTGGGTCTGCTTCACATGGACATCGTGCAGGAACGCCTGGAGCGCGAATACGACATGGCGCTGGTCACCACCGCTCCCACGGTCGTGTACGAGATTCTGCTGCGCGACGGCACCGTTGCGCGCATCGAAAACCCGGCGAAAATGCCTGATCCCTCGAAAATCGAGGAGATCCGTGAGCCGATCATCGAAACGACCATCTTCGTACCGCAGGAGTACGTCGGCGCGATCATCACGCTGTGCACACAGAAACGCGGCGTGCAGCGCAACATGCAATACCATGGCCGGCAAGTGATGCTGAGCTACGAGATGCCGCTCAACGAGGTGGTGATGGATTTTTTCGACAAGCTCAAGTCTGCGAGCCGCGGCTACGCTTCGCTCGACTACGAATTCAAGGAGTATCGCGCCGCCGACATGGTGAAGCTCGATATCCTGATCAACGGGGATCGCGTCGATGCCTTGTCGCTCATGGTGCACCGGGAGAACGCGACCTATCGCGGCCGCGATCTGGTCTCGCGAATGCGCGAACTGATCCCGCGGCAGATGTTCGACGTCGCCGTGCAGGCGGCGATCGGCTCGCACATCATCGCGCGCGAGACGGTCAAGGCCTTGCGCAAGAACGTGCTGGCGAAGTGCTACGGCGGTGACGTGAGCCGCAAGAGAAAATTGCTGGAAAAGCAGAAAGCGGGGAAGAAGCGCATGAAACAGGTTGGCACGGTGGAAATACCCCAAGAGGCGTTTCTCGCCATACTGCAGGTTGAGAGCAAATGAACTTCGCCCTGATACTTTTCGTTTTGCTGTTGTTTACGGGCGCCTTCGCCCTGGCCGACGGCGTCTACTTCAGCAAGCAGCGCCGCAGGGACGACAAGGAGCCTTGGTGGATCGAATATCCGAAAAGCTTCTTCCCCGTCATTCTCATCGTGTTCCTGCTGCGCTCGTTCCTGGTCGAGCCGTTCAAGATTCCCACCGGCTCGATGGTGCCGACGCTGCTGGTGGGTGACTTCATCCTGGTCAGCAAGTTCTCCTACGGCGTACGGCTCCCCCTGATCAACAAGAAAGTGCTCGGCATCGGGGAGCCCCACCGGGGCGACGTGATGGTGTTTCGCTATCCGGAGGATACGTCAATCGACTACATCAAGCGGGTGGTCGGCCTTCCCGGGGACAAAATCGTCTACGAGAACAAGCGGCTGTCGATCAACGGTGTTCCTCAACCGCGCAAACAAGTTGCCGACTATCTGAACCGAGAGCGCATCCACTACTCGGCGCAGTTTCGGGAGACGCTCGGCGAGGTGGAGCACGCAATCCTGCTTGAAAGCGACGCCCCCGCAGCCATCCCGTTCACGCGGCCGTTCCCGTTTCGGGAAAATTGCAACTACAATGCGGAGGGCGTGACGTGCACCGTGCCCCCCGGGCATTACTTCGTGATGGGCGACAACCGCGACAATTCGGCCGACAGCCGCGTGTGGGGGTTCGTGCCCGACGAGAATATCGTGGGAAGGGCGTTTTTCATCTGGTTCAATTTCAACGAGCTGGGGCGCATCGGGAAATTTCAGTGAAAGGGAATTCCATGAAGAACCAGCGAGGCATTACTCTGTTGGGGATGTTGGTGGCGTGCATCGTGATCGTTTTCGTGGCCATCGGCGGCCTCAAGATCGCGCCCGCGTACATCGAATACTTCAAGGTCAAGAAGGCGGTCGTCGCGATCGCGCAGAGCAATCCCGGCGGGACCGTGGGTGACGTGCGCCGCGCGTTCCAGATGCGGTCCGCCGTGGACGACATCGAGGTGATCGACGCGAAGGATCTGGAGATCACCAAGGAAGGCAACGATGTGGTGGTCTCGGCGACCTATTCCAAGCGGATCCCCCTGTTCGGCAACGTCAGCGTCGTGATCGATTTCTCGGCGAGCAGCAACAATTAACGGACCGTCAGCGCCGAGCTCGTTCGCACCCGCGACCCGGCTTCATTCGAACGTGGATCGCGAGCGCCTTCAGCGGGACATCGGGTACCGCTTTTCCGAGTCGCGTCTGCTCGCGCAGGCGCTTACGCACCGCAGTTACGGCGCGCCGCACAACGAGCGCCTGGAGTTCCTCGGCGACAGCGTCCTCAATTGCGTGGTCGCCGTCGAACTGTTCGAACGCTTCGGCGCTTTGCCGGAAGGAGACTTGTCGCGGCTGCGCGCGCATCTCGTGAGGCAGCAGGCGCTGCACGGGCTTGCCCAAGCTCTCGGACTCGGGGGACATTTGCAGTTGGGCGAGGGAGAGCTGAAGAGCGGTGGATTCGCCCGGCCCTCGATTCTCGCCGACGCATTCGAAGCGCTCGTGGGTGCCATCTTCCTCGATGGAGGCTTCAGTGCGGCCCGCAAAGCGGTGCGGCGCCTGTACGAGCCGCTGCTTGCGGGTCTCGACCCGCAAGCCCTGGGAAAGGACCCGAAAACCCTGCTACAGGAGCTTCTTCAGTCGAGGAAGATCGCGCTGCCGCAGTATTCCGTCCTGGCGACCCGAGGCGCCGCGCACGAGCAGCAGTTCGAAGTCGAGTGCCTGATTCCGCAGCTGTCGGTACGCACGACCGGCAGCGGAAGCAGCCGTCGGACCGCCGAGCAGGAAGCGGCCATGCGCGCGTTCGAGCAGATCCAGAGCTAGCCCCCCGGCAATGGACCCGGCGCCGTTTCGTTGTGGGGCCGTCGCGCTGATCGGGCGCCCCAACGTGGGCAAGTCGACGCTGCAGAACGCACTGCTCGGGCAGAAGCTCAGCATCACTTCGAGCAAACCGCAGACGACCAGACATTCGCTGCGCGGTATCCTCACCACCACGACCGCTCAATTCATTCTGGTCGATACGCCGGGATTCCAGACCCGGCACCGAGGCGCGCTCAATCGAGCCTTGAATCGGTCGGTGCGCTCGGCGCTGGAGGCCGTCGACGTGGTGGCGCTGGTAGTGGAGTCGGGGCGGTTCGGCGCGGGCGACCGCGCGGTCCTCAAGCTCGCACCGGCGGGCATTCCGCTTTTCCTCGTCGTGAACAAAATAGACGCCGCCGAGCCCGGACGGCTCCCGGTTTTCCTGAAACAGGTCGCCGGCGAGGCGGAGTTCGACGAGATCGTCCCCGTGAGTGCGCGGCGCCGCAAGGGGCTCGATGAGCTGCTGCGCACGCTCGAGCGCTACCTCCCGGAACAGCCGGCTATCCACTCCACGGACGAAATCACCGACAGGAACGAGCGTTTTCTCGCCGCAGAATTCATACGCGAAAAGCTCTTCCGCCAGCTCGGGGAGGAGCTTCCTTACGGGGCCAACGTCGAAATCGAGAAGTTCGAGGAGCTGCGGGGCGTGCGGCGCATCTATGCGTCCATCGTCGTCGAGAAAGAAGGGCACAAGGCGATGGTCATCGGAGCCCGCGGCAGCAAGCTGAAAAGCATCGCCACCGCCGCGCGCCTGGATATGGAGAAACTGTTCGGGGGCAAGGTCTATCTGGAGACTTGGGTGAAGGTGCGCGGCGGATGGACCGACGACGAGGCGGCGGTGAGCCGCATGGGCTATGGCTGAGCGCGCGAGGCAGGAGAGCCGCGAGGCTTTCATTCTGCACAGCTATCCCTACCGGGAGACGAGCCTTCTGCTCGATGTCTTCGCCCGCGCTTTCGGGAGGGTATCGATGGTGGCGCGAGCGGCGCGCAGCCCGCGTTCGTCTCTGCGCGGGGTATTGCTCGCGTTCCAGCCGCTCGCACTTTCCTGGTTCGGCAAGGGCGAGGTCCGCACGCTCGCGCGCGCCGAATGGATCGGCGGCCATCCCCGGCTGCAGGGCGAGGCGCTGATGTGCGGTTTCTATCTGAACGAGCTGCTGCTGCGCCTGTTGCCGCGCGAGGATCCGCACGACGCCCTGTTCGCACGCTACGGCGAAGCGCTCCGGCGGCTTGCGTCCCACGGCGATTCGGCCCCGGCGCTTCGTTCGTTCGAGAGGGCGCTGCTCAAGGAGTTGGGATACGCGATGGCGCTCGAGCGTGACAGCGCGAACGGCAGCGCGATCAATCCCGCGAAAAACTATCGCTATGACCCGGAGCGCGGGCCGATCGAAGTCGGGGATTCCGGATCGGAGTCGGTGGTGTCGGGCCGGACGCTCTTGGACATGGCGCACGACGACTATACCGATCCGCTGACTCAGCAGCAGGCGAAATCCCTGATGCGGAGCCTCCTCAATCACCGTCTCGATTACCAGCCGCTGAAGAGCCGCCGCGTTTTCAGGGACCTGCTCGGGCTGTGACGGCGGCTTCCATGACCCAGCTCAGCGCCAATCTCAACAAGGTCGCCTTGCTGCGCAACACGCGCACGGTGGGGGTTCCGAATGTGGTCCACGCCGCGCGCATTGCCCTGAGTGCGGGCGCGCATGGCATCACGGTGCATCCGCGTCCTGACGGACGCCATGTCCGCGCCCAGGACGTGCGCGAGCTCGCCGCCTTGCTACGTCAATGGCCCGGGGCCGAATTCAACATCGAAGGCAATCCGTTCCACGGCCTGCTCGAGTTCGTACGCGACGTCCGGCCGGCGCAGGTCACGCTGGTGCCGGATGAAACAGGCGCGTTTACGTCCGACCACGGTTGGGTCCTGGAGAAGGACGCGGCGCGCTTGAGGCCCGTGATGGCGGAGCTCAAGACCCTGGGCGTGCGCACGAGCCTGTTCATGGACCCGGTTCCGGCCGCGATGGCCGCGGCGGCGAGCCTGGGCGCGCAGCGAATAGAGCTCTACACGGAGCCCTACGCGCGCGCATTCGGCACCCCGGAGCAGCGTGCCGTGCTGCGCAGCTATGCGGAGTCGGCGCGGGCGGCTCAAGCGGCGGGCCTGGGCGTGAACGCCGGCCACGACCTCAATCTCGATAATCTGCCCCCGTTCCTCGAGGCGGTGCCGGAGGTACTGGAGGTGTCGATCGGGCATGCCTTGATCGCCGATGCTCTTGAATTCGGTCTCGGCGAGGCCGTGCGCAAGTACCTCGGCGCCATCCGCGGGAGCCGCGCGTGATCCTCGGAATCGGAACCGACCTCTGCGAAATCAGCCGCATCGAGCGGTCTCTGCAGCGCTTCGGCGAGCGTTTCGCGGCGAGGATTCTGGTGGACTCGGAGCTTGCGATCTTCCGCAGGCGCCGCAAGGCAGCCGCCTATCTCGCCAAGCGCTTCGCGGCGAAAGAGGCGTTTTCCAAGGCGCTCGGGACCGGGATCCACTTTCCGGTCAACTGGCACAACGTATGGGTCGTCAACAACCGATCGGGAAAGCCCGCGCTCGAGTTTTCCCAGCCCCTGCGCGCTCTGCTTGCGCGGCGCGGCGTCGATTCGGTCCACCTTTCCCTCACCGACGAGATCGGAATGGCCTGCGCCTTCGTGGTCGTCGAGGGCGCGAATCCTCCGGCGGAGACATGAAGGCCGGCGCGGTCATGCTCGATTTGTCGGGCCCGGTGCTGCTCGCTGGGGAGAAGGAGCTCCTGAGCCATCCTTCCGCGGGCGGCGTGATCTTCTTCGCCCGGAATTTCGAATCCCCGCGCCAGCTGCGGGCGCTCGCCGGAGAGATCCGGGCGAAGCGGCCCGAGCTGCTCATCTCGGTCGATCATGAGGGCGGGCGGGTGCAGCGATTCCAGGAAGGTTTTACCCGCATTCCGCCGATGCGTTTGCTCGGCGAGCGCTGGGAGGCGGATGCCGGCGGGGCGCGCGCCCTCGCGGAGGCGATCGGCTACGTGATCGCGGTGGAGCTGCGTTCGCACGGCGTGGATTTCAGCTTCGCGCCGGTGCTCGACGTCGATTTCGGCTCGAGCGGCGTGATCGGCGACCGGGCGTTCTCCGAGGACCCGGCGGTGATCGCGGCGCTCGCCGGGGCGTTCGTCGCGGGACTCGCGGCCGGCGGCGTCGCGTCGGTCGGGAAGCACTTCCCCGGCCACGGCTACGTCAAGGCCGACTCGCACGTGGCCGTGCCGGTGGACCAACGCAGCTTCGCTGAAATCGAAGCGAGCGACCTGCACCCGTACCGCGAATTGATCGCGCGCGGGCTGACGGGGGTAATGCCGGCTCACGTCATTTATCCCGAAGTGGACGCCCGGCCAGCCGGGTATTCCCGGGTGTGGCTGCAGGAGATCCTGCGCGGCCGCATGGAATTTACCGGGATGATTTTCAGCGACGACCTCTCGATGGAGGGCGCGAGCGTGGCAGGCGAGCCCGCCGACCGGGCGCTTGCTGCAATCGAAGCAGGCTGCGACATGGTGCTCGTCTGCAATGCGCCTCAGGCCGTACCCGGCGTTCTCGAGGCGCTGAAGGACCGCCCCCCGGACGCCGGGCGTCTGGCCCGGATGCGCTCGAGCGGCTCCCTCGGGCCGGACGCGCGCTACGCTCGGGCGGTGAGGACCGTGCGGGAGGCGACGGCCTGAGGAACGGGATTACACTTCGAGCTGCCCGATGACGCACGCTCACCATCACGACCACGGCCACGCGCACGAGGCGGGACGCGCCGGGCGGGCTTTCGCCATAGGCATCGCGCTGAACCTCGCGTTCGTGGGGGTCGAGGCGGTCTACGGAGTGCTCGCGCATTCCATGGCGCTGCTCGCCGATGCCGGGCACAACCTGAGCGACGTGCTCGCGCTGACGCTCGCGTGGGGCGCCAGTGCCTTGGCAAGGCGCGGCCCCTCGGAACGCTTTACCTACGGCCTGCGGAGCTCGTCGATCCTGGTCGCGCTGCTGAACGCGGCGCTGCTCCTCGTGGTGACCGGCGGCATCGCCTGGGAGGCGATCAAGCGATTGGCGACGCCTTCGCCCGTCGCCGGCGAAACCGTGATCTGGGTGGCGCTCCTCGGCATCGTGATCAACGGGGCGAGCGCGATGCTGTTCGCGCGCGACCGGCGGCGCGACGTCAACATACGCGGCGCGTTCCTGCATCTCGCGGTCGACGCTGCGGTCTCGTTCGGCGTGGTGGTCGCCGGAATCGGGATTCTCTACACCGGCTGGCTGTGGCTCGACCCGTTCACCGGGCTCGTCATCGCGGGCGCCATCGTGTTGAGCACCTGGGGCCTCCTGCGCGATTCGGTCGCGCTCGCGCTGAACGCCGTCCCCGAGCATATCGATCCGCGCACAGTACGAACCTACCTGTCGAAGCTCGCGGGCGTCACCGAAGTACACGACCTTCACATCTGGGCAATGAGCACCACCGAAACCGCACTGACAGTGCACCTCGTCATGCCCGGCGGCCATCCCGGCGACGCGTTCATGGCCGAAGCGTGCAGGGAGCTGCGCGAGCATTACCACGTGCACCACTCGACCATCCAGATCGAGACCGGCGCGCATCCGTGCGAGCTGGCGCCGGATCACGTGGTGTAAACAGACATGTCCAAACTCCGTCTCAAGATCTCGATGTCGCTCGACGGCTTCGTCGCCGGCCCGGAGCAGAGCGTGGTGAATCCCATCGGGATCGGCGGCATGAACCTGCACGAGTGGGTGTTCCCGCTGAAGGTCTGGCGCTCGATGCACGGCCAAGAGGGCGGGGAGGTGAACGAGAGCACGCGGGTGGTCGAGGAGTCGCTCGCCAATATCGGAGCCACGGTGATGGGCCGCAACATGTTCGGCGGCCACCCAGGTCCCTGGGACGCGAAACGGTCGTGGAACGGCTGGTGGGGCGCCGCCCCGCCGTTCCATCACCCGGTGTTCGTCCTCACGCACCACGCGAGGAAACCGCTCGAATGCGAGGGCGGAACGACCTTCACCTTCGTCACGGAGGGTATAGAGAAAGCTCTCGATCTTGCGCGGCGGGCGGCGGGCGGCAAGGACGTGTCGCTCGCCGGCGGGGCGAGAGCGTGTCAGCAGTATCTCTCAGCGGGATTCGTCGACGAGATGGAGATCAACTTGGCGCCGGTGCTACTCGGCGCCGGCGAGCGGCTGTTCGACGGGGTACGCGATCTGCACGGACTGGAGCTGGTGCGGACGGTCGCGGCGCCCAAGGTGGTGCACCTCAAGTTCGCGAGGCGCTGAGACCGCGGTTCTAGGCGCGCTCGATGTACGCGCCGTCGTCGGTGTTGACCTTGATTCTCTCGCCGGTGCTGACGAAGGGCGGGACCTGCACGATGAGGCCGGTCTCGGTCTTCGCCGGCTTGAAAGAGGTGGTGACGGTCGCGTTCTTGATTTCCGGATCGGTCTCGGTGACGGTGAGCACGACCGAGGGCGGAAGCTCCAGGCCGATCGGCTTGTCGTTGTAGAAAGTCACCTTGACGTCGGTGTTGGGCAGGAGATAGCCGCTCTGGCCCTCGAGCATGTCCTCCGACAGCGTCAGCTGCTCGTAGGACTCCTTGTCCATGAACACGTAGCCCGTGCCGTCGTGGTAGAGGTACTGCATGTCGCGCGGCTCGACGAAGGCGCGCTCGACCTTGTCCTCTGTGCGGATTCGCTGGTTGGTCTTGGTGCCGCTGTCGATGTCCTTCATCTCGACCTGCATGAAGGCGCCGCCGCGCCCGCCGACGTGCACGTGGTAGCATTTGAGCACGCGCCAGATCCGCTTTTCCCACTCCAGCAGATGTCCGACACGGATTTCGGTAGCGAGAACCTTGGCCATGGTTGTCCGAAGCAAAAGCGCGGCATTTTATAACAAAAACCCCCGCGCGAGGACCTTATCGGCGTTCGATCCCGCCTGCCGCGACTGCCCCAGGCTCGCAGGCCATCTCGATCGGATCAAGGCAGAGCACCCCGGCTACCACGCCCGGCCCGTCGCGTCCTTCGGCCCTGCTCACGCCGAACTCCTGGTCGTCGGCCTTGCGCCCGGCCTGCACGGGGCGAATCGTACCGGACGGCCGTTCACCGGGGACCACGCGGGCATCCTTCTGTACAAGACCCTCCATGGGCACGGATTCGCGAACCACGCAGGATCGGCCGACCCAAAGGATGGCCTCGAGCTCATCGCTTGCCGCGTCACCAACGCGGTGAAGTGCCTCCCGCCCCAGAACAAGCCCCAGCCCGAGGAAGTGCGCCGCTGCAACCGCTATCTTGCCGCGGAGGTTGCCCTAGTGAGGCCGCGGGCGATCCTCGCGCTGGGCACGGTCGCCCATCGCGCGGTGCTTCTGGCTCTCAGCCTCGGCCCGGGGCAGCATCACTTCGCGCATGGCGCCGTGCACGAGCTTGCGGCGGTACGGCTCTTCGATAGCTATCACTGCAGCCGCTATAATACGCAGACACGACGGCTCACCGCGCCGATGTTCGAAGCGGTGCTCCGCGATATCGCGACTTTCCTCCGCAGCGCCCGATGATCCTCCGACGTCCAGCGCTCCCTGCCCAAGGGCGCACGGGCACATCGCCCTCGGAGCCGTTCGACGCTCAGGCGTTCGTCGTGAGCCTGCCCGGCCTTCCCGGCGTGTACCGCATGATCGGGGCGGAAGGTGAGGCCCTCTACGTGGGCAAGGCGGGCGACCTGAAGAAGCGCGTCTCGTCCTATTTTCAGAAGACCCAGCACGGCCCGCGCATCGCGATGATGCTGACGCAGGTCGCGGGGGTCGAGATCACGGTGACGCGCTCCGAAGCCGAGGCCCTGATCCTCGAGAACAACCTGATCAAGTCGCTCAGCCCCCGCTACAACATCCTCTTTCGCGACGACAAGTCCTATCCCTACCTGATGGTGAGCGGGGAGGAGTTTCCGCGCCTCGGCTTTCATCGCGGCGCGATGGACAAGGCGCATCACTACTTCGGCCCGTTTCCCCACGCCGGCGCGGTGCGCGAGAGCATTCAGTTGCTTCAGCGGGTGTTCCGCCTGCGCACTTGCGAGAACTCGGTATTCCAGAACCGGTCGCGGCCCTGCCTGCTCTATCAGATCAGGCGCTGCACTGCACCCTGCGTCGGCCTGATCTCAGCTTCCGCCTATGCGGAGGACGTCAGGGGTGCTCAGCTCTATCTCGAGGGCCGCAGCGACGCAGCTTTGAAGCGGCTCGAAGAACGCATGCAGCGCGCCGCCGATGCGAGGCGCTATGAAGAGGCGTCCGTCTACCGGGACCAGATCCACTCGCTCGCCAAGGTGAGCCAGCGCCAGTACGCCGACACGGGCGACGACGTCGACGTGGATGTCGTCGCGGTCGTCATGGAAGAGGGCGTGGCTTGCGTCAACTTGACGATGGTGCGCGGTGGCCGGCAACTCGGTGACCGGAGCCTGTTCCCGCAGAACGCGGAGGAACGCGACCCCAAGGAGGTCCTCGCGGCCTTCATCGCACAGCATTACCTTGAGCGCCCGATTCCTCCGCTGATCGTCGTCGGCGAGGAGCTCGATTCCGCGGAGCTGGAAGCGACGCTCACCGAGCACGCCCGGCGTGCCGTGCGCATCATCACGCGGCCGACGGCGGAGCGGCGCGCTTGGCTCGAGATGGCGCGGGAGAACGCCCTTCAGGCGCTCAAGGGGAAGCTCGCCGAGCAGAGCACCCAAGGGGCACGCCTTGCCGCGCTGCGCGAAGCCCTGGGGCTGCCCGACACCGCGCAGCGCATCGAGTGCTTCGATATCAGCCATACCATGGGCGAGGCGACGGTCGCGGCCTGCGTAGTGTACGATCGAATGGACATGCGCCGAGGCGAATACCGCCGCTACAACATCGAAGGATTGACGCCGGGAGACGACTACGCGGCGCTCAGCCAGGCGCTTGCGCGCCGCTACGGCCGGATCGCCGCGGGAGAGGGCGTCGCGCCCGATGCAATCTTTATCGACGGAGGCAAGGGGCAAGTCGGTGCGGCGCGGGAAGCCCTGGCCGAGGTCGGGCTCTCCGACATTGCCCTGGTTGGAATCGCCAAAGGTCCCGAGCGCAAGCCGGGACTCGAGGAGCTGTGGATCGGCGAGCGCGCGCTGAGGCTCGCGCCCGACCACGCCGGGCTGCACTTGATCCAGTACATCCGCGACGAAGCGCACCGGTTTGCCGTCGCCGGACACCGCGCGCGGCGCTCGAAGAAGCGCACCACGTCCTCCCTCGAAGGCATCGCCGGGATAGGCGTGAAGCGGAGAAAACAGCTGTTGACGAGGTTCGGCGGCCTGAAAGGCGTCATAGGCGCGAGCGTGGAAGATCTCACGCAGGTCGAAGGCATCAGCCGTAAGCTCGCCGAGAAGATCTATCGGGAGCTCCATGCCGCTTAACGTACCGAACTTGTTGACGTGGCTGCGCATCTTGATGATCCCGGTGGTGATAGGAGTCTTCTACGCCCCCGACGTGTGGCTTTCGAGCTGGCACCGCAATCTCATCGCGACGGCCGTGTTCGCCGCAGCGGCGATCACCGACTGGCTCGACGGCTACCTCGCGCGGCGGCTGAACCAGATGTCGGCTTTCGGCGCGTTTCTCGATCCGGTGGCGGACAAACTAATGATCGCCGCGGCGCTGATCGTGCTGGTCGAGCTGGGGCGCTTGAATTCCGTCATCGCCGTCGTGATCATCGGCCGGGAGATCGCCGTGTCGGCGATGCGGGAATGGATGGCGAAAATCGGCCAGTCGAAGAGCGTCGCGGTCAATTTCCTGGGCAAGGTCAAGACGATTTCGCAGATGATCGCGGTGCCGATGCTCCTGTACCACGATCGGATTGGAGCCTTCAACCCGCAGCGCGTCGGCACCTGGTTGATCTACCTCGCCGCGCTGCTCACGCTGGTCTCGATGTTCAACTACCTCAAGCGCGCCCTGGCGCCGCGGGCTGCGGGGGACCGCCGTCGTATTGACCGCAGGGGGGCCGGCCCGTAGAATCTGCCCTCCGCGCGGGAGTAGCTCAGTTGGTAGAGCGTAACCTTGCCAAGGTTAAGGTCGCGAGTTCGAGACTCGTCTCCCGCTCCAGAATTTCGAGGAACAGCCTTGTCGATCCCGTGGCTGTTCCGGTTTCAAGGCGTACGGCGGGGTGGCAGAGTGGTCATGCAGCGGCCTGCAAAGCCGTGGACGCCGGTTCGATTCCGACCCCCGCCTCCAATGCCCGCCTCCTTCAGGTGTTTGCGGTCTTCCTCAGTAACTGTGCATCAATTCCGGCGTGGAGATCTTGGTCGTTTTGCCGGGCAGCAAGCGATCGTATTCCTTCTTCACCACGGCATAGCATTCGCATACCCGCCCTCCAATCCCGGCCGATCGAGCACCGCAATGCGGCCGCGGCTGTAGTGAATTAGGCCCAGGTCTTGCAGTTTCCCTGCCGCCTCGGTGATGTTCTGTACGCTAGCGGACATAGGGAGTACACTGATTTCCCCCCGACTCCCGAAGCGGGGCCTTGTTTTAGTATGGCCCCGATTTGGAGGTGAGCATGCACAAAGATGCCGCGGTATCCAGGGCTCATGCGCCTACTCGAAATGATCTGCTCGCCGCACTGCCGGCAGCAGACTACCAGCGCCTGTTGCCGGAGCTGGAACTCGTGCCGCTGCCGCTCGGCATGGCCGTCTACGAGTCCGGCAGCAGGCAGGACTACGTGTATTTCCCCACCGACTGCATCGTTTCGCTCCTCTACGTCATGAAAGACGGAGCGTCGGCGGAGATCGCGGTCGTGGGCCATGAAGGCCTGATCGGCGTCGCACTTTTCATGGGCGGGGAATCCACGCCCAGCCGGGCGGTGGTGCAAAGCGCCGGCCATGCGTTCCGGCTCGCATCGAAAATCCTTAAAAGGGAGTTCGAGCAGAGCCACCCGTTGCAGCATCTGCTGCTGCGCTACACGCAGGCGCTGATCACGCAGATGGCGCAGACCGCGGTGTGCAACCGGCACCATTCGGTGGAGCAGCAACTGTGCCGCTGGCTGCTGTTGAGCCTCGACCGGCTGCCCTCGGACGAGCTCTCCATGACGCAGGAATTGATCGCGAACATGCTGGGCGTGCGCCGGGAGGGCGTCACCGAAGCGGCCGGAAAACTGCAAACGGCGGGATTGATCCAATACAACCGCGGGCACATCAAGGTGCTCGACCGGACCAGGCTGGAACAGCGGGTCTGCGAGTGCTACGCGGTAGTCAAGCGGGAGTCGGATCGCCTGTTGCCCCAGAAGGCCGAAGAAGGTAGATCGCGCTCCGCTTGAGGGCACCGAGATCGCGGGTGAGGAGCGGGACAGGCGCGATAGTCGAGTAATGAGTTTGCCATGAAGATGCCTCGCGCAATTCTGAAGGCGCCGGGTGCAAGGGGATCCTTGCATGGCGACGGGGTCAAAATCGCGTTTCTTGGCGTTGCCCTAGCGCTTGCGCTCACCACGCAGCGTGTCGGCCTCGCGCAAGAATCCGGAGCTGACAAAGGCGAATTCGTCCCGAACGGGCCCAACGCCGGTTTGCGACTGCCGCAGTATCGGTACAGCTGGTACTTTCTCGCGCAAAATCCCGCCAGCCCCGCGCCCACTCCCGGCAGCCTTAAGCCCACTGCGCCCAAGGCGGCACCCGGCGCCCAGCCAGGAAAGCCGGTACGAGCGGAAAGGGAACCCGACAAGAGTTACCTCATCCCGGCCGGGGAAATCGTGGGGTTCAACATCCTCCTCAACCGGTTCAACTACTATTTCATCGACAAGCAGGTGTACGGGGTGACCTATTCCACGGTCCATACCAATTTGACGAGCAAGTGGATTGTAGACACCGATCCGTTCGCCACGAACCAGTTCATGCATCCGTATCAGGGAACCGTCTACTTCGGGCTCGCGCGATCGTCCGGCCTCGACTTCTGGGAATCCCTTGGATATTCCTTCGCCGGCAGCTTGCTCTGGGAGATCGCGGGCGAAACGGGCCTGCCCTCCATCAACGACTTGGTGACAACCGGTTTCGGCGGGGCGTTCCTGGGCGAGCCGCTGTTCCGGATGGCGAGCCTGTTGCTAGAGGGTGGAGGCGAAACGCCCGGGTTCTGGCGCGAGCTGGGCGCGGCGGTGATCTCCCCGCCTCTGGGCTTCAACCGCCTCGCCTTCGGTGACCGGTTTCGCGCCGTGTTCGACAGCCGCGACCCGGCGGTCTTTTCGTACGTGCGTCTTGGATGGAATAGGGTCGGTCACGTGGTCGACCAAACCGCGTCAGCAGAGGTCAAACGCGATACCGCGGTCGCGGATTTTCACTTGAGCTACGGGCTGCCCGGCAGGAACGGCTATAAGTATACGCGCCCTTTCGACTACTTCGATTTCGAGTTTACCGCCACCACTGCCAACGTATTCGAGGACATCATGAGCCGCGGCCTGCTCGTCGGAAAGGAGTACACCTTGGGTGGCGATTATGCTGGCGTGTGGGGTCTCTATGGAAGCTACGACTACATTTCGCCGCAAGTTTTTCGAGTATCGAGCACGGCTCTTTCATTCGGGACGACCGCCCAGTGGTGGGTTTCAAATTCGGTGGCGCTCCAGGGCACGGTCCTCGGCGGTCTGGGCTACGGGGCGGCCGGAACCATCCACAACACGGGTGAACGCGACTACCACTACGGCGCCACGCCGCAGGCGCTTTTCGCACTGCGCCTGATATTCGGCGAATCGGCCAACCTCGACTTGATGATGCGCTCATACTATGTCAGCGACCTGGCCTCCACCGAGACCAGCGGATCCGAGCGTATCTTCCGCGGGGACTTGGCGTTCACCGTGCGCGTTCAGGGCCCCCATGCCATCGCGCTCAAGTACGCGTATTCTCAACGGGACGCACGCTACGCCGACATTCCGCCTACGCACCAGTCGGTGGCAAGCGTAAGCCTGTCCTACGCTTACATCTTCGGCGGGGCCAAGGGCGTGAACAATTTCGGCGCGGTCATGCGGCACTCCACGGACCAGCCCTGAGGGGCTCCGGTCGCCGCCTCGCGATTGAACCGGCGCACTGAGCCTGTTCGGGCCCGCGACCACTCGCGAGAAGGCTATCTTTTTTGCAAAAGTGGGATACCGCCCAGTTCGAGCTCAGGATTGTCTGCCCCCGCTCGAAGATGCTCTGCGCGCTAGCGTACATACAAGGAAATATATTCGCCGTAGCCTTGTCGACATCACGTTACGTTCTACGCCGGCATATCCGTAGTTCGTGCGTGCGCGTTGAACTGAACAAAGGAAAACCACCATGCTCTATACCATCGCCGTCGTTCTGCTCCTTCTGTGGCTCCTGGGGTTGGTCTCTGCGTACACCCTGGGGGGTTTCATTCACGTGCTTCTAGTGATCGCGGTCGTAGTGCTCCTGGTCAGGGTGATAAGCGGACGGAGTCCCGTCTGACGAGCGACCGCGTCGGCCATGAAAATCGGCACGGAGAGTCTCCAATGAACAAGGCAATCTCGCTCGCAATTCTTGCCGGCGGCATTCTTCTCGCGGCCTTCGGCATCGCCGCAGTCAACTCGACCGGCTCCGACATTTCCCGATTCTTCACCGGCGCCCCGACCGACCGGGCGATGTGGATGCTGGTCGGCGGCTTGGTCGCGAGCGTTATCGGACTGGCGGGACTGCTGCGGCGTGGATCGAAGCCGTGATGAGAGCGTCGCGGTTCCGATAGCCCGGCTCGAGTCGGGGCTGCTGAAGCGAATTTACCGTCGCCGGACCAGGCGCATTTTGAGTCGTCTGTGCGCTAACGTACAGAAAGAAAACCGAGAGACCGCGCAATATTTAGGAAGCTTCAGATGAATCCTAAGAAACAGAAAGGCAAGATTCCAGAAGCTACGGTCATGACGGTCGTGGTGATGCGCCTGTACATCGCGGACAGCGCGCCCAATTCGGTTCGGGCCGTCGCCAATCTCGAAGCAATTTGCAAAGAACACCTGAAAGACAAATTCAAGCTGGAAATCATCGACGTCCTCGAATATCCGCAGCGCGCCCTGGCCGACGGGATTCTGGTCACGCCCAGTCTGACCAAGGTGTCTCCATCGCCGGCGGCGAAGGTCGTCGGCAACCTCAGCGATAGGGGCAGCGTGCTGAGCGCACTCGGAATCAGGGAATCGGCCGAATGAACTCCAACGGACCGGCGCTCGACGCGAACGCCTCTAGCCGGAATGCCGAACTTGCGCCCTCGGCCCGCATCCTACGGTTGGTCAAAAGCGCGCGCGAGCGCGAGGCCATCGAATCGGGCCAGGTCGATGCGGTGATGGATCCCGAGACCGGCAGCGCCCTCCTGCTGCCGCAAGCGCAAGCGGCGTTGCGGGAGAACAAGGCGCGCGGGCGCAGCCTGCTCGCGCTCGCCTCGGACTGGTGCTGGGAGCAGGACGAGTTCTACCGCTTCGTTTCGCACACCGGCGCCGCGAGCGGAGGTTCCGGGATCTACGATGAAAGCATCATCGGCAAGACGCTCCAGGATCCGCCGTTCGCCAGCATGAGCGCGGCCGATTGGCAGACGCACCGGAGGCTCCTGGAATGGCGCGCCACCTTCCGCGACGTCGAGCTGGCATGCACCGACCGCGCCGGCCAGACGCGCTGGGTCAGCATCAGCGGCGAGCCGATCTTCGACGAGCAGGACCAGTTCAGGGGATACCGCGGGACCATGCGGGATATCACCCTGCGCAAGCAGTCGGAGGCGCTGGCGCTGAAGCCGATTCGCCTTGCTTGCGACACCCTGCATGCGCTCGCGCTCCAGGTCTGCGTGCTCGACGCGGCCGGGACCGTCGTCATGACGAACCAGCCATCGGGAGGTTTCGCCGCCGGCAACAGGAGCATCGCAGCGGCCGTGCCCGAGGGCGCCAGCTATCTCGAGGTCTGCGACAAGGCGCGCGGCAAGGAGCGCGTCGACGGTGCCGCGATCGCGGCGGGTATCCGTCAGGTGATCGCCCGCGAGACCCCGCTGTTTCACCACGAGTACGTATGCAATTCGCCGGCCGGGCAGTGCTGGTTCAATCTGACCGTCACGGCCTTGCCCGGAGACGGCGCGGCGCGGGTGATCGTCTCGCGCGAAAACCTCACCGAGCGCAAGCGGATGGAGCACGGTCCCGTAAGCGGCGCCGAGCGCACGCACGGGAAACGACTGGATCGCAAAGTCGCAAAGGGAGATCCCATTGCGAACAAGCTGCTCGCGTCGCTTCCCCGCAAGGAGTATCAGAGCCTGCTTGGCGGCTTCGAGCCGGTCACGCTGACCTACGGCGAGGTTCTCTACGAGCCCGGTGAGCCGAGCCGGTACGTTTACTTTCCCAACGATGCCCTCGTGTCCTTGCTGGCGACGGTCGAGGGTCACCAGGCCCTGGAAGTCGGCCTGGTCGGTTGCGACGGCATGGTCGGAATATCCCTCGCGCTGGGAATGCGCGCTCCGCCGGTTCGCGGCCTGGTGCAGGTGACCGGGACAGCCATGAGGATGAACGTGGTGCGCTTTCGCAAGGAGCTCCGCAAAAGCCCGCGCTTGCAGGGCGAGCTGTGCCGCCTTTTGCATGCGCAGTTGTTCCAGGCAAGGCAGACCGCCGCGTGCAACCGCTTTCACGTGGTGGAAGCGCGCCTCGCCTGCTGGCTGCTGACGGCCCGCGACCGCGTGCGCTCGGATCAATTTCTCCTTACGCAGGACTTTCTTTCGAACTTGCTCGGCGTGCGACGGGTCGGAATCAGCATGGCTGCCGGCGCCCTGCAGAAACGCAAGCTGATCAGCTACAGCCGCGGCAAGATCAGGATTCTCGATCGGAAAGGCCTCGAAGCGGCTTCCTGCAGCTGCTACGGGACTATCGAGCGCGTATAGAGCGGCACGCTGGACTACTCCGGGGCTTCGCGGGTCCGCCCGACACGTCATATCGATACAGGAGCAACGTCATGAACGTCACTTTGAGTCTTGCGCCGCTGATATCGTTGGTCGCCGGCGTTCTCATTTTCATCGTGCCCCGGATGTTGAACTACATCGTCGCGGTCTATCTGATCATCGTCGGGCTCCTTGGGTTGTTCGGCGATATTCGCCTGAGATAGATTCGGAACGGAATGTCGTTCACGGGGCTCGCGACGCTCCTCCAGGCGGTTCTCGCGGCGCCGCTGCTGTGGCCGCACGTAGCCGCAGCGGCGCCGGTCCCGGTGCGCTTCGCCGAGGGCGTCACCCACGGTTTTCTCATGCTACGCTCGGCGCCCGATAACGCCCTGATTGCCTCGGGCGAGCTCCTCCAGGTCGCGCGGGACGGACAGGTCGAGTGCCAGATGGTGTTCCGCTTCCAGGACGGGTCGCTATGGGACGAGAATGTGGTGTTTACCCA
>JBGQKK010000009.1:0-28035 GCA_041499545.1 Gammaproteobacteria bacterium
CTGCTCAACCACTGCCTGCGCACGTACCTGTGGGCCGCAGTGATGGGCGCGCGCGATGGCCTGCGCTTCGACGCGGAACTGCTGTACGCAGCGAGCCTGCTGCACGATCTCGGTATCTGCCCGGCTTTCCCCACCCCGGCCGGAGAATGCTTCGCGCTTGCCGGCGCCGAGCTCGCCGAGCGTCAACTGGTCTCGGCTGGGTGGCCTGCCGACCGCGCGACGCGAATCGCCAACGCGATCAGCCTCCATCTCAACCTAGTCGTCCCAGTGGGTGCGCACGGCCCGGAAGCCCACTTGCTGCGTGCCGCCGCGGCGCTCGATGTCGTCGGCCAGGGTGCCCACCGCTTCCCCTCTGCGTTCTTCGCCGACAGCTTCGCGCGCCACCCTCGGCTCGACTTCAAGCGCGAGGTGACTCAGGTGATGGCGCAGCAGGCGCGAAACAGCCCGCGCACCCGCATCGGCTTTCTTTGCGGGCCAGTTCAGCTGCTGAGCCGGGTGAAGGCGGCACCTTTTCCCGAGTGACGACGTATCTGCTCACAGACCTCCTGAGCGGAGCGGAACACCGGGTTCGAACCTTTGACCTTCGCCTTGGTAAGGCGACGGTCCCTGCTCTGAAGCACTCAGGAGCTTGACGGTCGCCATTCGAGCCGAAGCTGCTTTCGCTGCGTAGCGCAGTCACGCAGGTACATGTTGATGAGGGTCTGGTAGGGATCTGCTGGAATCTGCTGGAGTCGACGCCCGGTAGACCTGAACAAGACCGGTCGACACACGCCTGACGTGCGGTTTTCAGAGGAAGATCCGTGAAGACCACCGGAAGACCGGTCACGGACAGTTCAGTACGCACGGGTTCGAGTCCCGTACACCCCGCCACTTTAAGGTCTTGGATTCCCTTCTCGATTCGTGAGGGGACCCTGGACCTCCGGCCTTTCGAGTGACGGCCTGTAACCCAGATGTAACCGCGCTCCGGCGCGGCCGGCCGGAGGCATAGGGTTTCGAAGTTCCACCAGTGCCGAGTCCGCTGCCAGGTTGCAAATGCCATCTGGCACGCCTATAGTTGCCACATGACTCGACCCGCATTCAAGGCTCCGGCGGTGAGGAGCGCGTCGAGCAGCATCCAGGAGGCCGCTCGCGTCCTCGGCCTCAGGCGCGTCCCCGCCAACGAGCTCGAGCTAGCCGAGATGACCAGGAAGGGGCTTCCCAGTGCGACGCTCTCCACGCTTTCCGGCTCTCTGGGATGGACCCGGGCCGCGCTGATCGAGCAGCTGGGCATCGCACCCCGTACGGCGGCACGCCGCCTGACGCGCAGAGAGCCTCTCTCGACGACCGAAAGCGAGCGTGTGCTGCGCCTCGCCCGGGTGCTCGCACGCGCCGTCGAGGTATTCGAGAGCCGAGACGCCGCGAAGCAGTGGCTGCAAGAGCCCAGCACGGCGCTGGGCGACCGCAAGCCCATCGATCTGCTTGCGACCGACATCGGCACCGAGGTCGTTCTGAACGAGCTCGGCAAGATCGACTACGGCTTCTTCGCGTGAAACTCTGGCGCGTTGCCCGCGCCGCGCATGCGCCGTCAGGCCCCGCCGCGTTCGACGGCATCGGTGGACTGTACGTCAACGGGCGGTGGCACACGCGAGGGCGGCCGATCGTGTACACCGCGCGAACAGAGAGCCTCGCCAAACTTGAAGCACTGGTTCATTTCAAGCCGGCCATCGCACCGCGTCTTGTTCTTGTCCAAGCCGCCCTTCCCGACGATCTCGTCGCGACCCTCCGCGGCGCGCTGCCGGCCGGCTGGGATGATGTTCCCGACAGCGGCGCCGCACGTTCTGTCGGCGACTCGTGGCTGCAGAGCGGTTCGTCGCTGGCACTCGAGGTGCCGTCTGTGCATTCAAGCACCGAAACCAACGTCCTCATCAATCCCGCCCATCCTGATTTCGCACAGCTTGTGATCGGCAATCCGGTTCCATTTGCCTTCGATCACCGCCTGATCGACCCGGATGTGCGCTGAGCCGGCCCTGGCTGCTGGTCCGCGGCACTCAGTAGCGCGACCATGCAACGCTGAGCCACGGCCAGGCCGTAGTAGCGATCCGACGGCGTTGCATGCGTGGACAGCCAGTGAGCGGCCATTGGCCCGACGACGTCACCGAGGGTGGAGAAAAGCATGACGCGCGCGACCAGATGCAGCTTGGCCAGCATCGCGGCTGCGACGCCCCCTTGCGAGTGTCCGCCGAAGGCGATCCGCTCCCACCGTGGTGCGCCAGCTTTGAGGAACTTCGACCAGCCTTCCTCCGGACAAGCTCGAGCGAGGTAGTGCAGCAGCTTCGTCAGACGGTTGTTGATGCAGTTGGCAGGGCTCACGTTGACGATCGCGCTCCGCTGGACGCCGTCGACGGTTTCCAACCGGGCATTCTCGAGGCAGGATCCAACGTCGGTCAAGGCGCGAATGGCGTGGCGCGTGCGGGCCTACGTGAACTCCGCCCTTTCCGCCAGCATGAGGATCTCGATGCCGATGACACGCTCTCAAACGAGGTCTTCCACTCCCTCGCGCGCCCAGTGATAGCCGCCACGCGGGATCGCGACCCAATAGAACAGATTCTCGATGGGCTGCGTAATGAGGCCCAGGTGCCCCGCCACGAGTCCGGCTCCGGCGATGACGCCGGCAGACAGTGCGTTGCGCAAGACCGGATGCCGCCACCACGGGCCAGCAAATGCACGGGCGTCTCGTTCTCGTTCGTCCACGGGGCCTTGAAGCGGGATCGAAATGGGATGGCGGTCAGCGTGGAGCAGTTCCTGTGGGAGTCCTCTTCCGCTTCGGCGGCGCCTGGGCGCGCACCATCACCGCATCGAGGCCGTCCGAGGGGTTCGGCATCACCTCGATCAGGACGCGGTCGCCGACGCGAAGCGCGTCGAGCTCCACATCCCGGCCGTTCCTGTGGACGATGGTCAATTTGAGGAGGTTCACGCTGATGCGCGTCTTGTCCTTGGTTTCGAGCAGGAGCGCGACGTTCTGGACTTCAACGATGGTGCCAGACCGGTGGCGGTCGAACTTGACCTCCAGATGCGGAAGTTCCTGACGATCCGCTGCGAGCGCGAAGAGCAGAACGGCGAAGATCATGCAGGACTCCTTGCGGCGAGCCGACCGCGCACCAGGCCGTAGACCGTGGGCAGCACGAGCAATGTCAGAAGCGTGGACGAGATGAGCCCGCCGATGACCACAGTCGCGAGGGGTCGCTGGACTTCCGATCCTGGCGCCGTCGAGAGCGCCATCGGAACGAAGCCGAGGATGGCGACGAGTGCCGTCATCAGCACCGGACGCAGCCGCTCGTGCGCTGCTCGAAAGGCGGCTTCGCCGGGAAGACCTCCAGTCTCCTCGTACCGGTGAGCGACCGACAGGAGAACCAGCCCGTTCAGCACCGCGACCCCAAACAACGCGATGAAGCCGATGCCCGCCGAGATGCTGAAAGGCAATCCTCGCAAGAGGAGCGCTGCCACACCGCCTGTGATCGCGAACGGAACATTGAGGAAGATCAGCAACGCCGGAGACAATTCCCGGAATGCCATGTAGAGCAGCAGCAGGATCAGCGCCAGCGCCAGCGGCACGACGAGCAGGAGCCGATTGCGCGCTTCGGTGTAGTGCTCGAATTGCCCGCCCCACTCTGCATGATAGCTGGGCGGAAGCTTCAGGTCGCGAGCGAGCGCCGCCTGCGCTTCGGCTACGAAACCGACCGTGTCCCGTCCCGACACGTTCGTTTCCACGGTGATGCGGCGGGATCCCTGGTCGCGGCTGATCTGGGCGGGCCCGGTCTCCAGCTTGATCTCGGCTACGTCGCCCAGCGGGACGATGCGGCCGTCTCGAGACTTGAGCAGAATCGAGCGAATGGCCTCGACGTCGTCACTGCCCCCGATCTCCTGGCGCACCACCAGCGAGAAGCGCTTCTGCCCCTCGAAGATAGGCCCGGCGTCGTAGCCCACCGCCAGCGACTCCGTCGCCGCATTGACGTCTTCGATGGCGAGTCCGTACCGGGCGAGGCGGACGCGGTCTGGCAGGATGCTCAGATAGGGCTGCCCGGCGACCTGCTCGACCTTCACGCCGGCCGCGCCTCGAACCTTGCGCAGCATGTCTCCCGCCCGTTCGCCGAGCCCCCGCAACTCGCCGAGGTCATCGCCGTAGATGCTGACGGCGACGTCGGAGCGAATCCCGGCGATCAGCTCGTTCGTGCGCATCTGGATGGGCTGCGAGATGCTGTAGGCGATCTCGGGCACGGACGTGTCGAGAACCTCCGCCACATCCTGTGCGAGGCCGGCCTTCAGCTTGCCCTTTCGCCACTCCTTCTGCGGCTTGAGCAGGATGTAGACGTCGCTCTGTTCCATGCCCATCGGGTCGTTGGCCAACTCGGGCGCGCCGATGCGACTGACCACGTCGGTGATTTCTGGCACGCGCGCGCGAAGTGCGCGTTCGAGGCGGAGGTCCGTGTCGATGCTGGTGGTGAGGGCCGTTCCCGGGAGCCTGCGTGCTTCGATGAGCAGCGAGCCCTCGTCGAGCGTCGGTACGAACTCCGCTCCGAGGAAGCGAAAGCCAACCACCGCCGCGACGAGGATGGCCACACCGGCTCCGATCACTACTGCCGGGTGACGCTGTGCCCGTCCCAGCGCCGGCTCGAAGAGCCTGCGCGCCCAGGTGAGCAGCCGCGGCTCGTGTTCCGGCTCGCCTCGCAGGAACAGGCTCGTGAGCACTGGCATGAGAGTCAGCGAGAGCACGAATGCTCCCGCAAGCGCGAACAGAACCGTCGCGGCCATCGGGCGAAAGAGCTTTCCCTCGATGCCCGTGAGCAGGAGCACCGGGACGTAGACGATGCCGATGATGAAGACCCCGAAGACTGCTGCGCGCTGGACCTCGACCGTCGCCCACGCAACAACGAAGTCGCGCTCCTCGCGTGTCAGCGCGCGCGCCAGCTCGCCTTTCTTCTCCGTCAATCGCCGCGACGCGTTTTCGATGATGATGACCGCGCCGTCCACGATGAGCCCGAAATCGATCGCTCCCAGACTCATCAAGTTTCCGCTCGTTCCCGTTGCGTACATGCCGATCACGGCGGCAAGCATGGCGAGCGGAATGGCAGTCGCGACGACCAGGCCGGCGCGCAGCGAGCCGAGCAGCAGGAAGAGGACGCTGATCACCAGCAGCGCGCCCTCGGCCAGATTTGTCGTCGCCGTGCGGATGGTGCGATCGACCAGCTCGCTTCGGTCGTAGTAGGACTCGATCGACACTCCCTCGGGCAGCGTCGTCTTCACTTCCTCGAGGCGCGCTTTGACCTTCTGCGTAACCACGCGGCTGTTCTCGCCGAGGAGCATGAGCGCCACGCCCACCACGACCTCGCCCTCGCCGTTCATGGTCGCGGCGCCGCGCCGCAGGCGGGGTGCGAAGCCCACCGTGCCGAGCGCACCCACCGTGATCGGCGCACCCTTCGGTGTCGCGGAGACCACGACATTGCGCACGTCGTCGAGGTTCGTGATCAGGCCCTGCGCTCGAATCAGCACCGCTTCGCGATTGCGCTCGATATATCCGCCGCCCGCGTTCGCGTTGCTGCGCGAAAGCGCTTCGAGCACGTCCGAGAGCCCCAGCCCCGCGGAAGCGAGCTTCCGCGGGTCGAGACGGACCTCGTACTGCTTGTCCTCGCCGCCGAAGCTGTTCAGCTCCACGACGCCGGGCACCATCCGAAGCTGAGGCACGAGCGTCCAGTCGAGCAGCGTCTCCAGCTCCATCAGCGAGTGCCCCTTGCCGCGGACCACGAACTGGTACACCTCGCCGAGCGCGGTCGAGATCGGACCCATTCCGGGACGGCCGTACCGGGCTGGAATCGCCTCGGCGATCTCGCGGAGCCGTTCGTTGACTTGCTGGCGCGCGAAGTAGATGTTGACGCCATCGTTGAACACCGCCGTCACGACCGAGAGCCCGTACCGTGAGACCGAGCGCTGTTCCTTGAGACCGGCAATGCCTCCCAGCCCTCGCTCAACAGGGAAGGTGACGTACTGTTCGACTTCAAGCGGCGACAGCGCGGGCGCCGGGGTGATGATCTGCACCTGGACGTTGGTGACGTCGGGCACCGCGTCGATGGGCAGACGCGCGACCGCGATGGCGCCGAGCGCGACAAGGAGCAGCGAGCCGACCAGCACCAGCGCGCGATTGCGCAGGCTCGCGCGCACGATGGATTCGATCATTTACTCTTCCTCTTCCATCGTCGCCTTGAGCACGGCGGACTTGAGGGTGTGCACGCCGGAGACGGCGACCTCTTCGCCCTCCCGTAAGCCAGAAATCACCGCGACCAGCCCGCCCGCGCTTTGTCCGAGCCGGACCTCGTGGACCTCGAAGTCGCCGTCGGGATGGCGAACGAAGACGGCCTTGCGATCCCCGATCTCCGTCACCGCGGAGAGGGGAACGGTGATGTGGTCGCCCTGTATTTCGCTCGGCACCGAGACACGAGCTGTGCCGAAGAGGCCAAGGCGGAGGGTGCGGTCCGAAGCGCGCAGTGAAAGTCGCGCCGTCACCGTACGAGCCTGTGGATCGACCTGGCCTGAGATACGCGCGACGGTCGCGGTGAACACCCGATCCGGGTAGCCGTTGAGCCGAACCTCGGCGGCAGCCCCTTCCGTCACACGCGGGAGGTCCTTCTCGAACACCTGCGCCTGGAACCAGACGCGGGCGAGATCTGCGACTGTCGCGACCGTGTGCGACGGCTCGACCATCTGTCCCAGCGACCCATCGAGCTGGACGACCGACCCGGCCACAGGCGTCCGGAGCACGACGGCGGAAGAATCGCTTTCACGGAGGGAAGAGGCCCCAAGCCCGCGCAGGGTGCGCGACAGGGCATCACGCCCCGCTTCTGCGGCGGTTGCTTCCGCTTCGGCTGCGACTGCTTCCTGCTCCGAGCCGAGCCTTTGCTCGAAGAGCTCGCGTAGCCGCGCGCTGTTGCGTCGCGCAGCGACAGCCCTGGCGTTCATGCCAGCGAACTCGCCTCGCAGCTTCGCTACGTCGGGAGAGCTGACCACCGCGAGAACCTGTCCTGCGCGGACGTGGTCGCCTTCACGGACCAGGACCTGCGCGATCCGGCCGCCTGTACGCGCTCCGATCATTGCGTACGCGGCTGGATCGGGGACAACCTGGCCGTTCAGCTCCACGGTCGCGGCCAGGCCCTGCTTGCGGGCGGGCTCCGCGCGGACCTTGGCGTCGCGGATGACCTCGGGCGAGAGCTTCACAAGTCGGGGCAATTCCTCGTGCTGCTGTTCGTCGGCATGCTCCTTAAGAGTGGTCGCGCCTCTGGCCGGAGCCGCTTCCGGTGCCGGCCTCCGGCACGCCGCCGCCAGAACGATCATTCCGATAGCTGCGAAACGCTCCCGGTTCACCGGCAACCTCCAGCTGGGCAGGGTGAAAGACCCGCCGCACGTGCGAGCTCGATGGATGCCAGCACTGCCTCCGCTCGCGCGTCGATCACCGTCCGCCGTGCGGACTGCACTTCGCGCAGTGAGGTGAGCACGAGGGGCAGCTGGAGTGTTCCTCGCTCGTATGCTTGCTGAAGGGCTGCGACGTCGGCGCGTAGGCGCGCATCGAGGTCGGAAGGAATGCTGTCGGCCGCCGCCCGGGCGCGCTGCCATGACCGATGCGCCGCGCGCACGGCGAGGCGCGCGCGCAGCTCGGTCTGGCGCGCCCGCGCTGCGGCCTGAGCGGTGCGGGCTTCCTGCTCGGCGATCTCGCCCTGGTTGCGCCTGAAGAGCGGCAGGGGTACGGCAAGACGGACGCCGATCACGTCGGAAAACTCCTCGTGCTTGAACCCTGCAGTGACGGTCACGTCCGGAATTCGCTCACGCCGGAGCAAATTCGTGCGCGCGTGGGCTGCTTCCATTTCGCTTATGGCGATGACGACCTCGGACTGTCTCGCGACAGCGGTGCTCTCGAGGTCTGCCAGAATCACCGGCGCCTGATCGCTTGCGGGGAGCGGCGCCTCCTCTTCAAGCTGAACATCGCCCCCGACCGCAGCAGCCAACGAGCCCTCCGCTTCGGAGAGCTCTTGCGCCGCCGCGCGCTCGTCGCGAAGCGACTGCACGCGGGAGGCTTCGGCAAGCTCGCTTTCGAACGGCGCGGAGACGCCCTTCTGCGCACGCGCCCGACTCACGTCAACGAGCCGATCCGCCGCCCCCCGCTGCTCGCGAACCAGAATGAGTGCCTGCCGCGAACGGACCACTCGCGCCGCTGCGGACAACACCTCCGCCGCAATGAGGCGCTCGGCCGCGTCCGCCGTCGCCTGTGCAGCCCGGAGGTCGGCCTCGGCCCAGTCGATGCGCGCTCCACGCTGGCCGCCAATCTCGATCTGCTGCGCTACCTCGACGCTGCGGTCGACATCGGTCGTGCCCGCTTCCGTGCGCCTGCGCCCGACGCCAAGCTCGAGAGACGGATTCGCAGGCAGGACACGGCCGGCCACGTCCCGCCGGGCGCGAACCGCCTGCAGTTCGGCCCGCGCCCGAACGACCGCTTCACTGGACTGCTGCGCGCAGCGGACGAGTGCGCCGAGGTCCGCGATCGGCGGACACCTGGATTCCTCGGCACGCGCTGAAACCACGACGCCACAAGCCGCGAGTGCGGCAAACAACCGTGCTTGCACGAAGCTCTCCTCGCCAGAGTGAACGACTACGGGTCGCTGAAGGGCGACCTAGGCGAGCGGAGGTGGAGTGGGCGGCGCGACAGGCTCGGCGACGTGCAAGTGCTGCTCAGGCCAGAAGCTGCGCGGACTTTCGATCCCGAATCGCGGGGCAAACGCCGTTTCAACGCTCACGCGCAGCGACGGCAAGTGGCAAGGGCACGAGACGCACGGAACGGCCGGGGCGCCGTCATCGTTGCATGGCCGGCCCGATGACGCCGGCCCAGGGCCGTCGTCTGCGCACACCGCCGGATTGTCCACCACCGAGGACCATCCGAGTGCAAGTGCCGCCAGGAGGCTGAGAAGAGCCCGCACGGACCTCTTGGTAGTCGCCGCAGCGAGTTGCGTCAAGCTCGGCTGTTTCGCATTGTTGCAGAGGCAAGTTTCGGCACAGGCGTTGCGTCATCCGGATTGCATGGCCGGTTTCGCCTCACTTCTGCCGGTGTATCGCGGGCGGATGGCTGCTGCGCTCACCGCGGGCCTGCTCGCCTGGTCCGCGGTAGCGGACGCGCCCGCCGCGTGCGCTGACGCGCAATGTGATGACTCGGGCCCGTGCAGCCCGCAAACCCCTGGCGTCCCGCACTCGTGCTCGACCTGCCCTTGCCGGCTTCCCCTGCTCGCCGCCAAACCCGGTGGGGCAGGAATCCCCACTGGGGAGACAAGCCCCACCGAGCCGCCGCCGGACTCCGAGATGCCTTCCAACGCAGAGCTCCCGGCGCCTCCAACTCCGCCGCCGCTTTCTCTCCGGTGAACCCCAGGCGTGCCGCGCTGCGGCCCACGGTTTGCCCGACCTTTTTCGGAGAGAAATCATGGCTGAAGCAATCCTCGAGGACGTCGTGCTCGCGGCGCCCGCCCCCGCACGGCCGTCGCAAGTTGAGTTCGAGCAGTTGGTCAAAGAGAACCAGGCTCGCATCGTGCGCCTCGCGCTCGGAATGCTGCGCGATCGCGATGCCGCGGAAGACGTTGCGCAGGAGACCTTCGTGCGGGCTTACCGGTTCTACGAGACCCTTCGCAGCGACTCGGCGCTCTTCACCTGGCTTTACCGCATCGCGGTCAACCTGTGCCTCGACGTGCAGCGCAAGTCCCGGGTGCGTGCAGCGGAGCCGTTGGAAGAGATCGAGGAAAGCCACGAGGCCCGCGACCCCTCGCCGACTCCAGAACGCGTAGTGGAAATCCGAGAGCTGGCGAAGCACGCGGAAGCGGCGCTCGACACGCTTTCGCCCGCCCATCGTGCCATCCTGCTGCTGCGCGAGGTCGAGGGCCTGTCGTACGAGGAGATTAGCCGGGTGCTTGGCGTTCCCAAGGGCACCGTGATGAGCCGTCTGCATCACGCGCGGATGAACCTTCAGCGTGCCTGCGAGGAATTGACCGGCTGACGATTCACCCCGGTCGCGAGCACCCAGGCTCCCCACGAGACCAGTGCGATCGCTCCGTACTGCGCCGGGGTAAGGCCGAAATACCTGGCATCGACATACGGCAGGTCGCGTGCGCGCAAGAAGTCGAGTGCGAATCGCGCCGTGCCATACAGGATCGCGACCACGGCGAGCAGCCTGCCCTTCAGAATCCCGCGCCGGTCGAGTCGATAGATGACGGTGGTGACGGCCGTCAGCACGAGCGCGTCGTACAGACCGAGATCGTGCCTCGCTCCCTCCGGGAATGCCACGGCCAGGAAGAAGCTCGTGAGCCTTCCTGGATGATCGTGCACCGAAAAGCAGCCGAGGCGTGCAATCGCCCAGCCGGGCGGGACGGCGAGAGCGAAAACATCCGCGTACGTGGCAAACCTCATGCCTAGCCGATGCAAGAAGATCACGCACGCGACGATGCCGCCCACCGCTCCGCCCGTAGACGAGAGACCGTCCCATACCTTCAGGATCTGCAGCGGCCCGTTCTCCCGCAGCTCCTCCGGATGATAGAGAAACAGGTGGACGAGGTGCGCACCGACGATGCCCCCGATCACGGCCCAGGTCGCGAGCTTCGCCAGCGGCTCGGTGTCCAATGCTCGTCTGCGGGCCTCGCGGACCAGCAGTTTCGAGGCGAGCAGGATTCCCGCTGCCGACAGGATGCCGAACGGCTGAAGCGCGAACGGCCCGATCCGCAGCGGGGGAATGAGAAGTAGGGAATCACGCGGCTGCCATCACTGCACGACCAGCAGGCCGCTGATCATCCCCATGCCGCAGGCATATGTGATTTCGCCGGTCTTGTCTGGCGTGAAGTCGAACGACACCGACTGGTCGAGGGGCAGCTTCTTGCGCAGGTCCCGATCCTCGATCACCAGCTCTTTTGCGCAAGTCGCGTCGGTCTTGCGGGTGACCACGAAGTGCAGCGGCTCGCCCTTCTTGACCTCGATGCGGCTCGGCTCGAATCCCTTGTCGGTGACCTTCATCTCGATGTTGCGTGCGGCAGGCGCGGCGGCGAGCAGCGCGGCGATCATCATTGCCTTCATGTCGTGACTCCTTGCTGTTGTGGTTGTGGAAGGCCCCGTCCCTTCCAGATGAAGTAGAGCGCGGGGTAGACGACCAACTCGAGAATCGCGGAGGTGACGACGCCGCCGACCATCGGCGCGGCGATGCGCTTCATCACGTCGGCGCCGGTGCCATTCGACCAGAGAACGGGTAACAGGCCGACGAGGATGGTCGCGACCGTCATCATCTTGGGGCGGATGCGCTTGACGGCGCCGTGCACGACGGCCTCGCGCGCTTCGTCCTGCGTCGCGGGCTTTCGCTCCTTCCAGGCAAGGTCGAGATAGAGCAGCATCACGATGCCCGTCTCGGCATCCAGGCCGGCGAGGGCGATGAGTCCGACCCAGACTGCGACGCTCATGTTGTAGCCGAGCAGCCAGAGCAACCAGAACGCGCCCACCAGCGAGAAAGGCACCGCGAGCATGACCATCAACGCTTCGACCGGGCTGCCGGAGTTGAAGAAGAGCAAGAGGAAGATGATGAAGAGCGTGACCGGCACGACGATGGCGAGCCGCGCTTTCGCTCGCTCGAGGTAGCGATATTGCCCGGCCCAGTCGAGGCGGTAGCCAGGAGGGAGCCTGACCTTGTCCGCGACGGCCTTCTTTGCGTCGTGGACGTAGTCATCGATCGGCCGTGCCGTGTCGGCGAAAACGTAGCCGGCGAGCTGGCCGTTCTCGTCGCGCAGCATCGACGGCCCGGTGCGCAACTTTAGGTTTGCTACCTGGCCAAGAGCGACCTGTGCTCCGTCCATCGTGGCCACGCGTACGCGGCCCAGGCTCTGCAAGTCCGAACGGAAATCGCGCGCATAGCGCACCGTGACCGGGTAGCGCTCGCGACCCTCCACGGTCGTGGAGACAGTCAGGCCGCCGACAGCGGTTTCGACCGCATCCTCCACGTCGCCGACGTTGAGCCCGAAGCGGGCCGCGTGATCGCGGTCCACGTCGAAGTCGAGGAAGTACCCGCCGCCGATGCGCTCGGAAAACGCGCTGCGCGTGCCCGGCACCTCGCGCAGGGCAGCCTCGATCTCCGCGCCGATGCGGTCGATCTCCTTCGTATCCGGCCCCAGCACCAGCACGCCCAGCGGGCTGCGCACGCCGGTGGCTAGCATCTCTGTTCGAGTCTGGATCGGCATCCACCAGACATTGGGCATGCCGGCGAACGCCATCGCGCCATCGAGCTTGCGCACCAGCGCGTCCCAGTCCTCGCCTTTCGGCCACTCTCCCGGCGGCTTCAGCTCGACGACCGTCTCGAACATCGACAGGGGCGCCGGATCTGTCGGGGTATCGAAGCGCCCCGCCTTGCCGAAGACCCGCACCACCTCCGGGAATTGCTTGAGCACCTGGTCCATTCGCTGCAGCACGTCGCGGGCGGTCGCGTCGCTCATGCCCGGAACGCTGGTCGGCATGTACAGCAGGGTGCCCTCATTGAGCGGCGGCATGAACTCGCTTCCGAGCAGCTTCACGACTGGAACGGTGACCGCCATGAGCACGAGCGCACCGACGATGACTGGCCAGCGGAAGCGCAGCGCGAAGCGGCAGACGGGATCGTAGAGGCGGTCGAGAATGCGGCTGATGGGGTTGTGAGCCTCGTCCCGGATCTTTCCGCGGATGAACGTGGCAGCGATGGCAGGGACCAGCGTGACCGAGAGCAGCGCGGCGAAGCCCATCGAGAAGGTCTTGGTAAAGGCGAGCGGAGAGAAGAGGCGCCCTTCGGTGCCTTCCAGCGTGAACACGGGAAGGAACCCAACGGTGATCACGAGCAGCGAGAAAAAGATCGGGCGGCCCACCTCCTGGAGTGCTTGCAGCACCACCTCGGAGCGCGGCTCCTTCGACCCCTCGTGCTCCCACCGCTCGAGCCGCTTGTGCACGTTCTCGACGACGATGATGGCTGCGTCGACCATGGCGCCGATGGCGATGGCGATTCCGCCTAGCGACATGATGTTCGCCGTCAGCCCCATCTGCTTCATGGGGATGAACGCGAGAAGGACCGCGATGGGCAGGAGCAGCGCCGGAACCAGCGTCGAGCGGAAGTGGAGCAGGAAGAGCAGGATGACGAGGGTAACGACGATCAACTCCTCGATCAGCGTGTGCTTGAGCGTGTCGATGCTGGCGCGGATCAGCGTCGAGCGGTCGTAGGTCGGCACGATGTCGACGCCAGGCGGCAGCGTTGGCTTGAGCTCCGCGATGCGCGCCTTCACCGCGTCGATGACCTCTAGCGCATTCGTTCCCGACCGCGCGACCACGACTCCGCCTACCGTCTCGCCCTCCCCGTCTAGATCGGCAAGCCCGCGACGTTGTGCCGGGCCGATGCGAACCGTACCGACGTCCCGCAGCAAAATCGGCGTGCCCATGTGCGAGTCGAGCACGACCTTTTCCAGGTCTCCGGGCGACTTCACGTACCCGCGGCCGCGCACATAATGCTCGGTGCCGCTGATTTCCAGTACCCGACCTCCGACGTCCGCGTTGGACATCCGCACCATGTTGACGACGGCGCTCAGCGGAACGTTGAGCGCGGCGAGGCGGTTAGGATCCAGGGTGATCTGGTACTCCTTGACGAACCCACCGACGCTGGCCACCTCAGCGACGCCCGGCACCGCCTGAAGCGCGTACCGGACGTTCCAGTCCTGGATGGACTGGAGTTGCTGCAGCGTGGCGTGGCCGGTCTTGTCGACGAGCGCGTATTCGAAGACCCACCCCACGCCAGTTGCGTCAGGCCCGAGGATGGGCGTCACGCCCTGCGGCATGCGGTTGGAGATGCTCGAGAGCTTCTCCAGCACGCGGCTGCGCGCCCAGTACAGGTCGGTTCCGTCCTCGAAGATGACGTTGACGAAAGACATCCCGAACATCGATTGCCCGCGCACCGCCGTGACGCGTGGCGCGCCGAGCAACGAGGAGACGATCGGGTAGGTGATGTTGTCCTCGACCAAGTCGGGCGCGCGTCCCATCCACTCGGAAAAGACGATCACCTGCACGTCGGACAGGTCGGGGATCGCGTCGAGCGCTGTGGAGCGCAGCGAGATCACGCCCCACGCCGTCAGGAGGCCGACGAGCAGCAGCGTGGCGAGCCGGTTCCCCGCGCACCAGGCGATGATCTTCGCGATCATGGATTGCTCCAGCGCGGCAGGGCGCTGCGGAGCTGCGCCTCGCTCGAGAGCAGGAAGGTCGCTTGCGTCGCCACTTCCTCGCCTTCGACGAGGCCATCGAGCACCTCGTCGTAATCGCCCGCCAGCGCGCCCGTCTTCACCTCGACGGCTTGCAGCTGTCCTTCGCCGCGCTTGACGAACGCGTAGCGGTGCTCGCCCGACGCCAAGAGCGCATTGTCAGGCACTGCCAGGCGCGTGCCGAGAGGCACTTCGACCTTTACGTCGACGAACATTCCTGGCTTGAGCGCGAGGCGCGCATTCGGAAAGGCGAGGCGGGCGCGGAGCGAGCGCGTCTTCTCGTCCACCGTCGGGTAGACGAACTGCACCGTTCCTTTCCAGGCCACGCCGCTCGCGTATGGGAGGGTCATCGTGGCGGGGAGGCCGGAGCTCACGTAGGGCGCGTCGGACTCGAACAGATCGGCGAGTACCCAGATCCGGCCCAGGTTGCCGATGCGATAGAGCGCATTTCCAGCCATCGCCTTGCTGCCTGCGACGACGTTCTTCTCCAGCACGGTGCCCTCGGCCGGACTGCGGATGGTGACGCGCGGCTCGGCTGTACCCCGCTTGCGCAAGTCGGCGATCTGCGCGTCCGAGAAGCCCCACAGCTTCAAGCGCTCTTCGCCGGCGCGGACAAGACGCTCGCTTCCCGCCAGGGCACCGCTCCTTACTGCGACTAGATAATCCCGCTCGCTGGACAGGAGATCGGGGCTGTAGAGCACGAGCAGCGGCTCACCGGCCTTCACCTGCTGGCCCGTCTGGTTGACGAACAGCTTTTCCACGTAGGCGTCGTACTTGAGCACCACGTCGTGCACTTGCGTCTCATCCACCTCGACGCGTCCCGAGGCGCGTAGCGAGAGGCTCAACGGCCGCCGCTCGACCTTGGCGAAGACGACGCCGATGAGCTGCTGCCGCTCCGGCGCGAGCTCGATTCCATGCGCCGCTCCTTCGCGCATGGGCATCGCGCCGCCCGACTGGACCGAGTAGCCCTTGTGCGGCGGAGAGACCTTGATGCGGATCTCCGCCTGCGGGTGTCCGGGCGCTTCGATCCCCAACGTCAGTGTCCAATCGCCGAGCATCGAGAGTGGATAGGTGATCTGGTATTTCCCGCCGCCCGTGGCCTTGACGTCGCCACCGCCCTTCATCTCCGGCATCGAGCCCATCGCGGGCATGTCGTAGAGGAAGCCGAGCTGCGCGCCGTCGATGGGCTTGCCTTGCGCGTCCATCAGGTCGACACGAAGGACGTTGTCGCCGGCGCGCGGCGGATCGGGGTCGAGCGACAGCCGCAGCAGCATGTCCCCGGCGTGAAGCGCACCTTCGACGTCCTTCTTCTTTGGGCAGGCCGCGAGCAACAGAAGCGCAGCCAGACCCACCCTACCGATGCTCTTCATGTCCGTCCTCCGCGGCTTGTTCGAGGCCAAGATCGACCCCGACTGCACGCTGCAGCTCTGCGAGGCGCTGCTCGTACATCGCGAGGTGCGTCGCGAGATCCAGCTCGTGCATGCGCAACTCGCGGGCGCTATCGATCACCATGGTGAAATCGGTGCGGCCGGCGCCGTAGCTCGACTCGGCGCTCTCGACGGCCTGCCGCGCGATGGGGATGAGCTGGTGGTGCAGCTCGATTTGACGTTGCTCCGCTTGCAGGTGCGCGTACTGCTCGGCGACCTCCGACACGATGCGGTTGCGCAGCGCGTGCTCGGACTGCTGCGCTGAGACGACCTGCGCGGCGGCGCCGGCGATGCGCGGCTGGTTCTTTCCACCGCTGAAGATGGGGAGGTTGATCTGGAAGCCGGCGAAGAGGAAGTCCGAGACGCCCATCGGGTTGCGGAACGTGTGCATCTCGGCGGCGAAGAGGCTCAGATCGGGAACATCTGCGGCCTTTGCGAGGCGCTGCTGCGCCTGCGCGCTTGCGACCTGCGCCTGCGCGGCAAGCAGCTCCGGCCGCTCATGGAGCGCCCGCTCCCTGAGGCCCGCCAGGTCCGGCAGCGCAGGTAGCACGCGCGGCTCGGTAGTGTTGCCGCTGGGTGAGGCGGGATCGCGGTCCAGCAACGCTGCAAGGCGGGCCCAAGCCGACTGGCGGTGGTCCACTGCCGTCTCCCGGTCCGACCGGAGCTGGATCAGCGCTCCCTGCGCGCGCAGCAGTTCGACCTGCTCGGCCTTTCCGGTCGAGACGCGCGCCTCTGAAGCCTGACGGAGCACCTTGAAAATCTGATCCAACTCATCGTCCACGGCCTGGGTGCGCTCGGCGAGGAACAGGTCGAAGTAGGCCGACGCGACTTGCGTGTCCAGGTCGCGCTGCTTCGCCGAAAGGTCCGCGGCGGCAATCGCGGCATCAGCGCGCGCGACATCGGTGCGCGCAGCGCGCTTGCCGCCGAGTGGAATCGGCTGGGTGATCTGGACCATGACCGGGATGGTGGAGAAGTCCACCGGCGCGTTCCAGAGCTGGACCATCAGCATCGGGTCGTCGAGGGCGCCGGCGGGCGAGATCGATGACTGCGCCGCGCTGACCCGCGCCTGCGCGGCCCGAAGGTCCGGATTCTTCTCGTGCGCCTCGCGGAGCAGGTCCGCCAGGCGCAAGGGGGGCGGCGCGGCGATGGCCAACGCCAATACGGCTGCGATCATTGACTGCCTCCCGTCGGCGAGCGACGGCATGGGTGGACGGCGAGCCACGCCGGGCGCACGGAGGCGCGGCATGGCACCAAGCGATCCAGCCCAGGCTCAGATGAGCAAGGCGCGAGTGATCAGGAGGAGAGGAGGTCCGGTGGGTGATGCCGCGGGTCGCTGGCGCTGAACGTGCGACGCGAAGTCCAACGGATCGACCGTTGAGACCGCAGGAAGCGCATGGAGCGTCGGAGGCGCGATCTCCTGTTCCTGGCCGCTGAGAACAGTGCCGAGCGTCCGCGTGATCTGTCGGTCACAGCATCCCTCGACCTGGACCACGGATCGCGCCGGGAGGTCTTGCTCCGCGCAGTCCTTGATTTCCACGCCCGTGTAGAGGCAGAACAGCCGGGTACGCGCGACCACGGGCGCGGAAGCGAGCGCGAGCAAGGCAACAGCGGAAACGACCCGGCGCAGCACGCAGGGAGCTTAACTACCTTCAGTTCGCAGTGCAAAAGCGAAGGCGCAACCAGAAGCCTTCTCTCCGCGGAAGCGGCTTTGCACGGGACAAGGTGCCGTGACGTTGCGATCAGGTGTCCTCCGCCTTCTGCCGTTCCAACTAACGGCCCCGCTTTCTTGAAGAATGTCGAGAGGGCCGAGGCTTGTCTTTTCACCTGACTGGTGGCCGTCGCCCCGAAAAGTACAGAAGCTCCAGGGGTCACTCACAGCAGATACGGAGTCTCGTTCTTGGAGAGGCCCCGTGGCGAAGGCGTGGTTGTTCCCATGCCTCGCATGGCTTGAGTCTGGATCGCGGGGTTCATGCGCCACGCTCCCAACGGCGGAACGCCTCGATCCACTCAGCCCCTCAGGGCGGAGGATCGGGTGGCGTTCAAGATCCGGATGTGCGGTAGCTCGTCATGCGCGCAGAGTGCGTAAACCGTCGCAGTGCACGCCTGTTGACGTGCGACTGCAGCTACGGAGAGCTGGGCGCCTTGGACCCTAAATGGACCCGAAGATGTGTTTCCGCGGCGCGGCATGGGGGATTCGTGGAGCGGGGCGTGTGGAGCGCTGTGGAGGTTTGGGAATCCCGGCCTCCAGACCTGCCAAGGCGAAGGTCGCCGGTTCGAACCCGGTGTTCCGCTCCGAGTCTCGGGACCCGGCCTGGAAGCAGCCGGGTCTTCGCATTTCCCGCTTTTCGAAATGCCTGCTGGACGCTACTTCTCGGCGGCTTTCTTGCTCGGATCGTCGGACGGGTTCACGTACGTGATGCCCCACGGCCCGACGCCGTGCAGCTGGATGATGGTTTGGCCCTTCGCCATTCCGTAGTGGTGCACCCCCTTCGGGATCGCGTGGAAGCCGCCGACGGGCATCTCCTTGAGCGCCCCCTCGTCGAACTTGTCGCCCATGCCCATCCAGAATGCACCCTGCAGCACTGTGACGTGCTCTTCGGCGGGATGGAAGTGCGGCGGGATCTTCCAGCCGTCGGGGACGCGCAAGCGGACGGTGTACTCGGAGCCCTTCTTCGACATGTCTCCGCTCAAGCCGGCGGCCTCGGTGCCGGCGGGCAGAGACGGCGGCGCGGGCCCGAACTTCACCATGTCGGGCGTGATGATGTGATCCGCCATGCTCGACGCCTTCTTGGGAGCGTCGGCTTTCTTCGCGTCGTCGGCTCCGGCGCGCAGCGAGAGGACGAGCGCGGCGCAGAACACGACGCCTCCAAACCTACCCAGCTTCATGATGGCCTCCTAGGTAAACGGAACTGTGCTCATGCGCTCACGACGCGCGAAAGGCAAGAGTCTCGTCTGGCCGGCTAGTTGTCGTCGGCCAAACCTCGATCCCGCGGCTTGGCGGATACGGACCGTGGCACTCCTCAAGAACACGTGGGTTTCTCGCTGCTCCGGCCTGTTTCCGGCGGCTCGACCGCGAGAAGGGCACGCGCGCCCCACAGGGTGCCGTTGGCTGTCCTGGCTGACGGCGGCGCGACGTGATCGAAATACCAGCGGCCCCAGGGCCTTGACAGGTCTGTTCAAGTAGTCTATTGACTGGTTGAACATGGCAACAAGCGACGCCACCCATCGCACCTTCAAGGACCGGCTCTACGGCCAGTTCGCCCGAATTGGAAAGGCGCTCGGGAGCTCTCATCGACTCGAGCTTCTCGAGTTGTTGGCCCAGGGTGAACGTACGGTCGACGCGCTTGCCAGCGAGAGCGCCCTGTCGATGGCAAACGCTTCCCAGCACCTCCAGGCTCTCCGCGAGGCGGGGCTGGTGGAGAGCCGCAAGCAGGGCCTCTACGTACATTACCGGCTCGCCGACCCCGCCGTGTTCGAGCTGTCGCGGGTCCTGCGCACCGTTGCGGAGAAGCGGCTCGCCGAGCTGGACCGCCTCGTTCGGGATCACTTCGGCGACCGATCGGATCCCGAGCCCGTGAAAATGCAGGAGCTGCTCAAGCGGGCGCGCAAGAACGAGATCGTCATCCTCGACGCGCGGCCGGCGAGAGAGTTCGCCGCAGGCCACATCGCTGGAGCCCTCTCGGTACCGGTGGAGAAGCTGCAGCAGCGCCTGCGAGAGCTCCCGAAGAGCAAGGAGTACGTCGCTTACTGCCGAGGCCCCTACTGCATCTATGCCGATCGCGCGGTCGAGCTTCTCCGCGCGAACGGCAGGCGCGCTCGCCGTCTCGTCGACGGCTTCCCCGAGTGGAAGGCCGCGGGCTTCCCCATCGAGACCGACGAAGGAGGAGCGGAACCATGACACGCTGTCCCTGGTATCTGGCGGGCCCCTTGCTCGGGCTGTTCATCGTCGGCCTGCGCGCGACCCTGAACAAGCCGCTCACCGGTTTGGGCGGCTTCATCGATCTCGCAGAGAACGCCGTGGCGCCACGGCGCCTGGGCTACCGCGCATTCCTGCTGTTCGGGTTCGTGCTCGGCGGCGCCCTGTTCGCGGCTACGCTCGGAAGTTTCTCCTTCTCGCTCTCGTACGGGACCGCCGGAGGCCTCTTGCCCGACGCGCAGGGCGCGCAAGTCGCCCTGCTGCTGTTTGCTGGAGCGTTGATGGGTTTCGGTGCGCGGACCGCGGGCGGGTGCACCGGCAGCCACGGGATCTGCGGAACCTCGCTCGGCTCGCCGGCGAGCTTCGCCGCGGCCGCGACTTTCTTCGGCACCGCGCTGTTGCTGTCGCGCCTGTACACGCTGCTGCCGGGAGGAAAGCCATGACGAAGAAACTCGCCGGACTGTTCTTCGGAGTGGCGATCGGTTTCATCCTCGCCTGGGCGCGGCTCAGCGATCCCGCGGTCATCCGCAGGATGCTGCTCTTGCGCGAGCCGGACGTCTTTCTGCTGATGGGCTCGGCTGCGCTCGTGGCCGGGGTCGGTGCGCGATTGCTACGCGCGGCTGGCGCGCGCGCGCTCGTGACGGGCGAACCGATCGGCTGGTCGGTGGACCGGCCGCGCAGGAGCCATTTCGCCGGAAGCGTACTCTTCGGAGCGGGCTGGAGCATCGCCGCAACCTGCCCCGGACCGATCGCCGCCATGACCGGCGAAGGCCGCGTCGCAGGCCTGGTGGTGGCGGCCGGCCTGATGGTCGGCGTCGTCCTTCAAGGCGCGGCCGAGAAGAGGCTCGCCGCGCGTCCTCTCTCCACCGCGGGCGCCGCCGGCCAGTGAAGGAGGGACGATGATCTTCCGACCCTACTACTACTTCGAGACCGGCTGCGCCGCCTATCTCTTCGGCTGCGCCACCCTGGGAAAGTCCGCGGTCGTCGACGCCCACGAGGAGGACATGGACGCGTACATGGCGTTCGCGGCGTCGAAGGGCATGCAGATCACCCACGTCATCGACACCCACGTCCATGCGGACCACCGCTCGGGCGGCCCGTTGCTCGCCCGAAAGGCACAGGCGAAGTATTGCCTGCACGAGTCCGCGCGCGTTCACCTTTCCTTCGAGCCGCTCCGCGATGGGCAGACGGTCGAGCTCGGCAATACTCGCGTCCAGATCCTGCACACGCCCGGCCATTCGCCCGAGAGCATGTGCCTGCTGGTGACGGACCTGAGACGGGGCAAGGAACCCTGGTTCGTGCTCACCGGCGACACGCTCTTCGTGGGCGCGGTCGGAAGACCCGATCTGCCGGGCAGGGCGCGCGAGAACGCGGCCGAGCTCTACTCGAGCATTCACGAGAAGCTTCTCACTCTGCCGGACGACATCGAGGTCTACCCGGGCCATTTCTCGGGCTCAGTCTGCGGCGCGGGAATGAGCGGCAAGCCTTCGAGCACCATCGCCTTCGAGAAGAAGTGGAACCGGATGCTGTCGCTCGATCGTCCGGCATTCATCGACGCCCTCGCGGACGTGCCTCCGAAGCCGGCGGAGATGGAACGCATCCTCGCCATCAACGAGGGACGATGACTTCGAGCGCCGCCCAGATGCCCATTCGCCTGGGCCTTCGCGAGAACGCCGCGCAGTTCTCGCTGCTCGTCGTCGTGAACGCGTTCGTGGGGGCGATGGTGGGCATGGAGCGGAGCATCTTGCCGGCCATCGCCGAAGGCGAATTCCATCTCGCCGCCCGCACCGCGGTGCTCTCGTTCATCGTCGTTTTCGGCCTCACCAAAGCGGCGACGAACTATCTTGCGGGCCGACTCTCGGATCGCTTCGGCCGCAAGCAGGTGCTGGTTGGAGGCTGGCTCGCTGCAGTACCGGTGCCTTTCCTTCTCATGTGGGCGCCCAACTGGACCTGGGTCTTGATCGCGAATGCGCTCCTCGGCCTGAGCCAGGGTCTGTGCTGGTCGATGACGGTCATCATGAAAATCGATCTCGTCGGCGGCGAGCGTCGCGGCCTGGCGATGGGCCTCAACGAGTTCGCCGGCTACATGGCCGTTGCAGGGGCTGCCCTCGCTACAGGATGGATCGCCGCGAGGTACGGGCTCAGGCCCGAGCCGTTCTATCTCGGCGTTGCGTTCGCCGCGATCGGCCTCACGCTCTCCGTCCTTCTCGTGCGGGAGACGAGCGGGCATGCCGCGCTCGAGTCGGCACTCGCGCCGCACGAAGAGCGCACTCCCAGCGAGGTCTTCTGGGAGACGACGCTGCGCGACCGGAATCTCTCCAGCGTGAGCCAAGCCGGCCTGGTCAACAACCTCAACGACGGCATGGCGTGGGGCCTCTTTCCGCTCTTCTTCGCTGCCGCGAACATGAATATCGACCGTATCGGCCTGCTCGCCGCCATCTATCCCGCCACCTGGGGAGTCGCGCAGCTCGGGACGGGAGCGCTCTCGGACAAGGTCGGCCGGAAGTGGCTCATCGTCTCGGGCATGTGGGTCCAGGCGATCGGCATCGCTGCGGTGATCCTCGCATCCGGTATCACGGGCTTCGTGCTGGGCTCGGTCCTGCTCGGTCTTGGGACCGCGATGGTCTATCCGACATTGCTGGCGGCGATCGGAGACGTCGCACATCCGGCGTGGCGAGCGTCGTCGGTCGGCGTGTATCGGCTGTGGCGTGACCTCGGCTACGCGGTAGGCGCTCTGATCGCGGGCCTCACGGCGGACGCGCTCGGCATGAGAGGAGCGATGTGGCTCGTCGCTTCGCTGACGTTCGCGTCGGGTCTGGTCGCGGCATTCAGGATGTCTGAAACGAAAGGAGTTCAACATGGCCATGTCGTGCCCGGTCGACCTCGATACACGCAGGTTGCGCGATGAGATCCGGTCCATCTATGCGCGCGTAGCAGCCGAGCCCTCGGGAGAGTTTCATTTCCACCGGGGACCCGATTATGCCGCCGAATTCCTTCGCTACGATCGGGCAGCGCTCGCGGAGTTGCCCGACGAGAGCACGGCATCATTCGCCGGCGTAGCGAACCCACACCGGATGGGACCTTTCGGCGAAGGAGCCGTCGTCGTCGACATCGGCTGCGGCGCCGGCATGGACCTCATGCTGGCGGCGAAGAGAGTCGGTCCTCGCGGCCGCGCCATCGGCGTGGACATGACCGAAGCGATGGCCGACAAGGCCCGAGCCTCCGCCCGGGAGGCGGGACTCGAGAACCTGGAGGTCCGCCTCGGCGACGCGATGTCGCTGCCACTCGACGATGCGAGCGCCGACGTCGTCATCTCCAACGGGGTCCTGAATCTCACCACGGACAAGTCCGTCGCATACGGAGAGGTCTTCCGCGTCCTGAAGGCCGGCGGAAGGTTCCTGTACGCGGACATTGTTGTCGCGAGCGAGCTCTCGGAGGGAATTCGCAAGGACATCGACCTCTGGACGGGTTGAATTGCCGGCGCTCTCCCGGAGGGAGAGCTCGCTGCAGTGCTCGGCCAGGTCGGCTTCCGCGCCGTCGAGGTTCGCGAACGGTTCGACACATTCCGTGGCACCAGCAAGGAGCGTATCGCCCGGAAGTACGGCGTCGTGGGCGTGAACGTCTTCGCCCAGAAACCGCAGTGAAGAAATGGAGGGTACGAGCGTGAGCAAATATGTATTGATTCAATCGAAGAGCCCCTGGAGAACCAGGTCGAGGGCGTCTGCCGCGGCTCGCCGGTCGACGCCTGGAAGTACTGCGAAGCGTCCGACGGCGTCCTCCTGATCGGAACGGAATGAGGTGACCTATGGTTAAGTATCTAAGCATCATCGAGAGCGCAGGTCGCGCGACGATCGAGGAGCAGGACGACACGGCCGTCTGGTTCACCCACGCGATGAAGAATGGCGGGGCCGAGGTCTCCATTCTTCTTCGCGGTGATGCAGTCAACTATGCGCTCTTGAACCAGGACGCGAAGGGTCTCCGGTTTGGGGCTCGCGCCGTGAAGGGCCCCGACATGGTTCGGGATATCAAGGCGGTCATCGCGAAGAAGATTCCACTGTTCGCAGTGGCCGACGATCTCGCTGAGAGGGGAATCCCGAGCTCCCAGTTGATTTCCGGGGTCGAACAGATCCAGCGCAGCGGGATCGCAAGGCTCATCGAAGGGCATGACCGCATCCTGAGCTGGTGACCGGCGACAACGCGGCGTCAAGAGCCAGAAGAGCGCAGCCCCTACTTCTTCCGCACGGCTTTTGCCGAGATGTACTGCTTGAGGTCGGCGGGCTGCACCTGCCAGCAGGGAAACGCACCCCTTTCGCGATCAAGGCCACCGCGGGGATTTGGGTGTGCCAGCCGATCTGGATGCCTTCATCGCTCGTAGGGGAACGTAACTGGAGGGACCTGAACACCGGCGGCGACATTTTGGCAAGGCCCAGGGGGCTTCCAGCCGCTGCCTTTAGATCGCCCCTCCCGAGGAGCTCAGTTTGTTGATGAGAGCCTGCATGTCCGACATCTGTACGCCGGACTTGTTCATCGCGGACCCGACGAACTGCGACATCGCAGTGGCCAGTCCGCTCGTCCCCGAGGTGGCCTGCATGCTGCCGCCCGTCATGCCGCCCATGCCAGCCATCGAGATGGCCGTCGAACCCATCATGCCGTTCATGACCCCGTCGGACGCATCCTTCATCATGGCGGTCACGATGCCCGAGGACGACGTCGTCATCCCGATGGTCTTCGCGTACTGCGTCATGGCCGCGATGCAGATCCCGTAGTTCTTCGTGTCCTGCGTCGCGGTGGCGCCCGAGCCCGTCTCGAGCGGATTCATTGGCGCCATGTGGAGAATGTCCGTCACTGCGAAGTAGCTGCCGACCGCCCCGTTGGCCGCGGCGATGTTCGCGTCCGTCATTCCTCCGGCCATGTTCTGCGCTCGCGCCTGGGCCATGGACGTGAGGGGCGTGATCTGGATCCCGCTCACCGTCGACCCTGCCGTCACCGAGGGAACGACGGCCGTCATCACGTCGCCCGATTGCATGGTCATGCTGGTGCCGGTCGCTTCGTCCGTGTACGCGCCGCCGTTCATCTGCAGCATCACCGGGCCCGCGTGGCTCCCGATGGAAAGGGTGAAATGCCCCAGTGCGTCCGACGTCGCCGTACCGAGCTGCGCTCCCATCGTCCCGCCGCTGACGGAGAATGCGGTAACGGATGCTCCACTCGCGGGCCCCTTCGACACGGTTCCGCTGATCGTTCCGCCTCCAGCGGGGGGCGCTTCGCTGGTACCCCCACAGCCGAAGAAAAACAGCGCCGATCCGGCTAGCGCCAGCGCCTGAATCGGCCACAAGGTCCTGCGCGACATTGCTCGACTGCTCTCGTCGCGAGTTGCTGCCTCTGCCATCGTCATTTTCGCCTCCTTGGGCGTGTTCGTGAGCTCCGGCAGTGCGCCGGGCGGCTTAATCGACCCGCGCCGCAGCGCATGATTTGCGTGCTGGCTTCATGCCATGGGCGCGGTCGTCTTCTGGTCGGAGCCATGCGCGTGCCGAACGGTTCCCGACGGGACGCACGCTGAGGCCGTACCCGAACGTACGCATCCCGGTACCGGACGGCATGTGGCATCCATGTTCGTGTCGAGGCCGTCGCAACACGCAGAACTAACGGTGATCAGGAGAACGGGCTTCAGCCTTCCCTTGCGAGGCACAACGCAAAACCGCTGCCTCGCGCCGCGTCGATCGTTATGTCTCTCTTTCCCATCGACAAACGGAGGTTCGGAATGATGAATCACTGGATTCTCGGCACGGCCGGGCTCGCACTCGTCAGTATGGGCTGCATGCACGGTGCGGCGTCACAGGCGACTGCTCCAGCGGCACAGCCAGGGACGCCGGGGGCTCAGGCAAGAACCGGCATGGGAGCCGGGATGGCCGACGGCAAGATGGCCGCCATGTGCCCCATGGCCATCCCCGGCACGCAGGTCTCGGCCGCCGACACCTCGACCGGGGAGGCGCTTACCTTCAGCACGACCTCTCCCGACCAAGTGGCGGAGCTGCGCACACGCGTCCGCGCCATGGCAGACATGCACGACCAGCACCACGCCTCTGGCGGGATGCACGAGGGCATGCACCAGCCCGGAGGAATGGTGAGCGGCGGCGGAGCGATGGCCAACATGCCCATGCCTCCCCCTTCCACCGCGACGGTCGAGGACACCGACGCCGGATCCCACCTCGTCCTCACGCCCAAAGACCCCGCCCAGCTGGCCCAACTCCAGTCCGCCGTCCGCGCCCACGCCAACATGATGCAGCAGGGCGGCTGCGGGATGATGAAGGGGATGCAGAACAGCCATTGACGCGTGAGGCCGGGCTCGCGCAGCGATGCCCTGCATGGGAACGATCGCGCGTAAGCGAAGTGGTGCTGGAGCTGCACGGTCCGGGGCCGTTCGACATCCACTACCTGAACCCAGCTGACGACCCGACGAAGAAGGCCAGCGAGGCCGCCAAGTAATCCGTGGCCGATCGATTCCTCGAAACGCTCAAGTCCGGAGATTCGGGCGTAACAGCGGGTGCCCGCAGTTACTTGTGTGACTCGGAAAGGGCACGCCGCCGGCCTCGGCGTGGCGTGAAGCGCGCTCAGCGCAACATCGCCCAAGTCTGGAAGCCCCCCGGGAGCTGCCGCGCGTCGAAGCCGTGCTGGCGCAATAGCCGCACGGCGTAGTACGCGCGCTGCCCGACGGCGCAGGTGATGCGGATGACCGAGCCCCTGGGCAGCTCGCCGAGCCGGTCGCGCAGCTCGTGGAGCGGGATGTTCACCGCGCCGGCGATCGGGCTCGACGCGATCTCGGACGGCTCCCGCACGTCAAGGAGCAGGCCGTCGCGCGCTTCCTCCCACCGGGCCAGGGGCATGTCGCCGTTACGCACGTTCTCGGCGATGAAGCCGGCGAGGTTGACCGGGTCCTTGGCGGCGCCGAACTGCGGCGCGTAGCAGAGCTCGGCCTCGCTCAGGTCGTGCACGGTGCCGCCGAGCTGGATCGCCATCCCGATCACGTCGATCCGCTTCTCCACGCCCTCCTCGCCGACCGCCTGCGCGCCGAGCACGCGGCCATCCGAGCGGCGGAAGAGGACCTTCATGTGGATCGGGCGCGCGCCTGGGAAGTAGCCGACGTGGTGGCCCGGGTGCAGGTAGATCTTGTCGAAGTCGGTGATGCCGGCGCGCTTGAGCGATTTCTCACTCGCGCCGGTCATGGCGACCGTGAGGCCGAAGGCGCCGCACACGGAGGTCGCCTGCACGCCGCGGAAGTGCGTGCCGCGGCCGGCGATCGCCTCGGCGGCGACGCGCCCCTGGCGGTTGGCGGGTCCGGCGAGCGGCACCACCTGCTTCATGCCAGTGACTGCGTCGGTCGTCTCCACCGCGTCGCCCACCGCCCAGATAGCTGGGTCGGAGGTGCGCATCGATTCGTCGACGGCGATGCCGCCGCTCGGCCCGATGGCGAGCCCGGCTTCGCGCGCAAGGCTCGTCTCGGGCCGGACCCCGATCGCCAGGATCACGAGGTCGGCGACTACCGTCGCGCCCTGCTCCGTAACCGCGGCGAGCCTGCCGTCGGCCTGGCGGGTGAAGGCGGTCACCCCGTCGGAGAGGCGCACGGTGACGCCGCGGCCGGCGAGCTGCTGCTCGAGCGGAACGGCCATCTCAGCATCGAGCGGCGGCATGAGCTGGCCGGCCTTCTCGACAATGGTCACCGAGAGGTCGCGGTGGGTGAGGTTCTCCGCCATCTCCAAGCCGATGAAGCCGCCCCCCACGATCAGCGCGCTCTTGGCCTGCTTCCCGGCGATCCATTCTCGCACGCGGCGCGAGTCGGGGATGGTGCGCACCGAGAAGATCCCTGGCAGGTCGATCCCCGGGATCGGCGGTTTGATTGCGCTGGCGCCCGGCGCCAGCACCAGCGCGTCGTAGCGCTCCTCGGCGAGCCCCCCGGCGCGCAAGTCTTTGACCTTGATCGCGCGCTTCGCCCGGTCGATGGCCACGACCTCGTGCTCGGTGCGCACGTCGATCCGGAAGCGGTTCTTGAACAACTCCGGGGTGGCCACCAAGAGCTTCTTCTCCTCCTGGATCACGTCGCCGACGTAGTAGGGCAGTCCGCAGTTGGCGAAGGAGACGTAAGGGCCCTTGTCGAAGACGACGATCTCGGCCTGCTCGTCGAGACGCCGCAGCCGGGCTGCGGCGGAGGCGCCACCCGCGACGCCTCCGATGACGAGCGCCCGCATGGGCGCGCTCACTGCCGTGGCCCGAAGAGGCTTGCCAGCCAGCCCGAGCTGTCCGCGGGCTTCGGCTGAGAGGCTCTCCGCTCACGACAGCGGCACCGCTCCTCCTTGGGGAAGTCGCCGAGCACCTGTTCGACGTGCATACCACACCCCGCGAA